>CAZISK010000756.1:0-4505 GCA_964541355.1 uncultured Candidatus Obscuribacterales bacterium | reverse complement strand
CGGCGCGACAGTCCTGAATGTTTGTTCGCAGAAGTTTTCACCGCAGGGCATCACGGTTGTGGTTGTCCTTGCGGAAAGTCACGCCAGCCTTCACACCTATCCCGAGTCAGGAGTCGTATTTTGGGATTGCTTCACCTGTGGTACCACGTGCCAACCAGAGAAAAGCATTGTTGTGCTGACGGACGCTTTGCTGCCCGGCGAAGTCGAGCACCAGATCGTCGCTCGCGGTTAGGTGGCGTTTCTCATGACTATGGCCATCAAGTCGCTTCTTGCCTGCGCCGTTCTTTAAGCGATGCCATCAGTTGACCGGCGCGTTGTAAGGTTGGTAGCTGTTTTGCAAAACAGAATCTGATTGATTGGCTGTTGGTCTCGGGGCGGAAAAAGCTGAAGCCCGAAACGGCTACGACCCTGTGCTCTCGAGCGATGTAGTCGACCGCTTCTTGATCGTTTTTAAAACCGAGTTTGGTGCAATCGGCGAGAACGAAGTATGTTCCTTGTGGACGAATTAGATCCAATCCTGCGTTCAGCAAGGCATCACTTAGGGTATCGCGAAGTCCGGTATAGTTGGTCAAAAGATCCGAGTAGTATTGGTCAGGCAACCGAAGCGCTTCGACGCCGGCAATCTGAAAAGGTGTCGGCGCAACGAGAGTTAGATAATCGTGTATCTTGCGAAGCGCCGCTGTGTAAAACGGAGGTGCAATCACCCAGCCAACACGCCAGCCGGTCAAATTGTAGGTCTTAGACAATCCGGAGCACGTGAAGGTTTTATCCTCCATACCTGGAATTGTCGCCATGACAATGTGCTTTTTACCGTCATAGACCATGTGCTCATAGATCTCGTCGCAGATCGCGAAGACATTCCACTTCTGACAAAGATCTGCAATTTGTTCAAGCTCTTCACGTGTGAAGACGCGGGTCGTTGGATTGTTCGGATTGTTAATTATTATCGCCCTGGTCTTGCTGTTAAACGCCTGCTCGAGCTCTTTCGGATCGAATGTGAAGTCGGGCTTGTGAAGCTTGACATAGCGGACGACCGCATTGGAAATGATGATGTTGGCGTAGTAGTTTTCGTAAAACGGTTCGAACACAATAACTTCATCGCCAGGATTTGCCACCGTCAGTAGTGCCGCGTTGACAGCTTCGCTAACACCACAGGTCACAGTTACATCGTCGTATGGATCTACATTCAGACCATAGTGGTTCAAATATTTAGTCGCAATCGCCTCTCGAAATGGAACCCATCCCCAGGTATCACAATACTGATTTTGATTTGCATTGATCGCATCGATCGCCGCTTGTTTCACCAGCTCAGGAGCTGGAAATTCGGGCAATCCTTGAGCTAGATTTACAACGGTGCCCTTTGCCGTCTCAATGGCTACACGCTTCATCGAGTCTCGAATGTTCGAGCTTGGAATAGCTTGCACGCGGTCGGACAAGTGCATGGGAAATTCTCCAAGGAGGCGGTGGAGGCTAGGAAGTAGTGAGTCTATCACCTTGGCTGCCACGATTGTAAAACTTGGCTAAGTTTGATATCCGGGCAGCTGATGCTCTCAGCCGAAATGATAGGGTGGAAAGAGTATCGCAGAAGGCAGATGCATTGACTGAGCTGTACGAAGCCATCATCGAAAGAGCCTCAAAGGCGATAGTCTCCGCTGACGCCCTGCTTATTGGAGCAGGTGCGGGGATGGGTGTCGATTCCGGTCTTCCAGATTTCCGCGGCAAGGAGGGCTTCTGGAAAGCGTATCCACCGTTTCGAGGCAAGAGCTTCGAGCAAGTCGCCAACCCCAGAACGTTTCAAGAACAACCCGAGACAGCCTGGGGATTTTATGGGCACCGTGCTAATTTGTATCGCTCCACCATTCCGCATGAGGGCTTTCGAATCATTAGGAGATGGGCCGAAGAGATCGTTGGCGATTACTTTGTGTGTACCAGCAATGTCGATGGACATTTTCAACGCAGCGGTTTTGATGAAGCGCACACCGCGGAGGTACACGGATCGATTAACTACCTTCAGTGTGTCAAGGGGCTTGGTTGCAGTAGCCAAGTGTGGCCTCTGAATGAATCAATCGACATCGACGAGTCTACGTTTAGCGCTAAGGGTGTGTTGCCTCAGTGTATAAACTGCCAGGCACTTGCTCGTCCTAACATACTGATGTTCGGCGACTTTGCATGGGTTCCACTGCGAACTGCCAAGCAGGAAGACAGGTACGAGCAATGGTATTCTCGAGTGAAGTCGGGTAATGTGGTAGCCATCGAGTTTGGTGCTGGTACGGCTATTCCGACCATTCGCTTCGAATGTCAGCGCCGCGCGAAAAAGTTGATTCGGGTCAACCCCAGAGACTATCAGGCTCCAGACGATGCAATCTCAATTCCGCTGAATGCACTCGAGGCGATTCGTCGTATTGAAGGTTGCCTTCAATAGCGCTATCAACAGTTTCTCAACATTTCCATTCTAGCCTGAGTGAGGATATCTCTCTCGGGTCGAATGACAAAATGCAATCTTCCGACAGCTCGAACAAATTTGTTCCAGATGAGCTAGACAGGGATGTCGCAGCAAGCACCAGTACATTCAATGCTGGTGTGAAAATGCCCAACCTTGATACAAGCGCTCAGAAAAAAGATGACAGCTCAGAAATTAAGTCTGATGAGAGCGGCGAAGATACAAGTGGAGATGCTAGCGCTCGTGAACGCTTCGTTTCCGAAGTGTTCGGTAGTCCGCCGGAAGTAGACGGGAGAGTAAAAACAGCTGCCAGGAAGGCTGCAGACGATGCACTCGACTATCTGTCTATTACTCCTCTCAGCGTTGGCTCAAAAGACAAACCCGGCACCGTCGACTTCACTCCACCACCGTACTCTACGCCTGGACTGTTTCTGAGGAGAAGTTCAGTCAGATCTACTGCTGAAGGAACACCCACCGCAGATGGTGGAACTCCTGCCGTCAGAGATGGCAAAGGACGCCCGACAGGAGTTAAAGAGACCGCCGGCAAAGATCGACCTCCTGAGTCCAGGGATCGTTCTGTGGATCGATCTGCGCGCGATTCTGCAATCAAGTCGAAGCAAACTAGTATAGGTGGACGTGTCTCCCAAGACGGAGATGGCAACGTCGTCCGCATCAGTCGCGCAAATGGGTCTTCCGCGACAAGCGTGTACAACGACGACAATAAGCTGGTCAAAGTGACGGAGAAGTCCAGAGATGGATCTGCCATCAACTGGACTAAGGATGGAGACAGCTGGACCTCTGATACGAAGCCCCCACAGACGAGGACCAACCTGAAGCTCGAAAAGAATGGCAACCTCAGTTTTAATACTGCAGATGGTATTAAACATATTGTCAGATCTGATGGCACCGAGCTGCGAGAAGGTAAGGGGCTGTCGAAGTTTTCATTCGACGATAGCGGTCGTATCAAGAATATTGAGTCGGCGGACGGAAAAACGAAAAGGACGTTCGAGTACTCCGGCACGTCCAATGTCATAACAAAGGAAGAGACCAACTCGGCGGCAGGCAAGCCTCCAACGAAGATTTGGACAAGAGAGGGGAGCACTGATTGGTGGACTGCTAAGGATAAGTCTGGAAATGTCCTCACAAAGTGGGAAGGCGAGACTAAACTTCATAACGACGGCACCTATGCTATTCGGGCGAAGGGAGCGAGTGCACCGAAAGACGGAGCGTGGGAAACCCTGCGACCGGACGGCCAGAAATTTAGAGAAAAGGTCGCTTTAGATGGAACTCGATCTGCCTATGAAAAATCAGGCACCTTGAGAGCTGTCGTCCGACCGGATGGACATCGGATTGATTCGAGCACTGGTAAAGACGGTTCTATCAATGCGATAACTGTTTCTGATACCGCCAGAGGTACCAGGGTTAACTGGACAAAGACCGACAGCGGCACCTGGAAATCTGATGGTGACAAGCCTGAGACTGTCAAGAATTTGAAGTTCAACGAAAAGAGTGAGCTACGGCATTCAGACAGCATGGGAATCATTTCCAGGAGAGTCGACGGGACTCGTCAGTTGGACAAGTTTGATGGTTCCAAAGTTGAGTATCGCAGGGATGGTCTGGTGTCGCGTGTGGCGTTACCGACTGGGGCCGAGCGCAGATTTCAATATGACGGTAGTCGCAATCTCTCCAGCGTTGTCGACAAAGACGAGCGTGGCCTGAGAGTTTGGAAAGAGGGCGACAGCAAAGGCGAACAGCGCAAGAATTCCAAGGTTTCTCCAACAGGAGATCTGAGTTTCGAACTGACTTCGGGCAAAAAGGTCGTTGAGCGCACCTCCGGACTTAGATTCGAGAGTTTCGCCGGTAAGCTATCCAAAGTCGTAATGCCGAATGGAAACAAACGCGAATTTGAATACAAGGATGGTCAGCTTGCGCAGGTGACCGATACTTTTAAGACCGGAAAGACAGAAAAGGTTGACCGCTACAAGAAGTTAGATAGCGCGGATGGGAAACCGACTTTTCGCCTCGTGGATGATGCTGGTAAGGCTGTTCCTGGATCTGACGGAAA
>CAZISK010000755.1:0-4512 GCA_964541355.1 uncultured Candidatus Obscuribacterales bacterium | reverse complement strand
TGCCTCCTGGAGAATTTTCAACTTTCTTTCTCGTGGCTGTCTTTTGGGTGGCAGATTTTGAGCTGTCCAGCCCTTTCTTAATTGATGCAGGTTTATCGCTGTTTTTCTTCATTCCATGAATCTCGTTAGACCATTGCACAAGAGATTTTTGTCATTCGATTATTCTTGCTCCGTAGTCGACCGGTTCGACTACGAAGATGTCGAAGTCCGCGGCGTTGCCGTCGCCCAATTCATTTAAGTGCTCCCGAGTCGCTCTCTCCAGTTCGAGCGCTTCAGGCCTATCGGTGGTCAAGGCAAAAAGAGTCGGACCGCTTCCGGTCAGACGCGCAGTCCAGCCGCCCAGGCTTTCGATGTGAGCGCGCAGCTCGGACAGATCGGTGTGTTTTCTGAAAACCGGACGTTCCAGATCGTTGAATAGCACGCTCGAGTCAAGGGGAATTTGCTTCTCGAGGTGTTCTTTGGCCTTGAGGGTAGCATTCTCGATTTTTCGGGAGTTGGAAAGCACTTCAAGTCTATCGTACTCGCTGAACGCCCATGGCGTCGCTACCGTAAGCGCTCTGGGCTTGACCAGGAGGACTGTATACCTGTAGCGGTGCTGAACCGGTTGTAAGACGTCACCGCGGCCGGTGCCTATACAGGTTCCGCCTGTCAGGCAGAATGGTACATCCGCGCCCAGTGAGCTTGCCAATGTCAACAACTCGCTCTTTGAGAGGGGCCGATCAAAGAAATGATTCAATGCGACCAGGGTGGCAGCCGCATTGGCACTGCCTCCAGCCAATCCGGCACCGATTGGAATCTGTTTTTTCGTCGAAACAACTATGTCGAATTCCTGTGCGGTTGAAACTCTAGCCCGATACTTCAGTGCGGCTTTCGAAATCAGGTTGGATGCATCGAGAGGGTATAGCTCGGCATTAGTCGATGCGCTAATTGAGTGGCTTATCGAGCCCGTTCCCGGCGAGAAAGAAAATGTTATCTCATCTTCGAGCGACAAGGTTTGCATCAACGAGCGCACTTCGTGATAACCGTCGGGCATGGTGCCAAGGATCTCGAAGGTGAGATTGATTTTGGCGGGACATGTGGTTTTCACTAGCGTAAACACGGGCAGGGTCATGGTCCGGATTTCTCGACTGCGAGATCGGAAAAGGCGTCCGTCAAAATCGCGAACTGACGAATGGATAAATCTTCTGCGCGCGCAGCCGGATTGAGTCCTGCCTCTCGCATGATCTTGGCAATCTCCATCTCTGTGATCTTGAGGAAACTCAGATTATTCTTCAGCATCTTTCTGCGTTGCTTGAATCCGGCGGCGATCAGTCTTTTAAAAAGCTTCATGTCGCCGGGGTCGACAGGCGGTTTTGGTAATGGTCTGAGACGCACCACCGCTGATGTCACGTCAGGAACCGGAAAAAAACAGTGTGGTGGCACTTTGAACAGGATCTCAGCGTCGAAGAGATACTCCTTTAAAATCGTCAGATGCGAGTATGTTTTCGAACCTGGCTTCGCCACAAGTCTTTCTGCGACCTCCAGCTGAATGGTCATCACTACACAAGATATACTCGAGAGCCATGGCGCAGGCTCTCCGATTTCTCCAAAGATGTGAGCGATTATTGGGCTGGTAATCTGATAAGGTACGTTGCCGACGATTTTGTTCGCTGTCGGCTTCAGGCTCAAGAGATCGAAATCCAGGAAATCGCCGTGAATAAGATGAACGTTCGATTCGAGCCTGGGCTTGAGATTGTCGACAAGTTCTCTATCGAGTTCTACTGCGGTTATCTGATTGCCGGTCGTTGACAGCATGTCGGTGAGAAATCCCAATCCCGGTCCGATTTCGACAACATGATCGTGCGGTTTCAATTCCAGGGCATCGATTATAAGCTGGAGTCGGTCGGGATCCACGAAGAAGTTCTGACCAAGCTTCTTCTTCGCATAGACTCGTCGTGCTCGCGATACCAGCTGTTCTCTAGTTACTGAGTTGGGCAAGCTAGCTTGCCTCCAGCTGGCTCACAGAGTCACCTTTGTGAGAGCCGTTCGGACCGTTGCCGTTGGGTTCGAGCGCCGTATTGATTCTGCATAAGCGTGGAATGAATCGTAGCTTCGTAATGCGGTGGCGATCAGCCTCTTCGATTCTGAGGGTGTAATCTTCCGTCGTCACTTCGTCGCCGACCTGAGGCTCGTGGCCCAGGCATCCGAAGACGTGACCGCCAAGAGTTGTGAACTGCTCGTCGTCGATGTTGAGTCCGAGCTTGTCGTTGACGTCTTCGAGATCGATTCTGGCGTCTATCATCATAGAGCCGTCTTCCAGAGTGGCGATCATCTCTTCGACAACGTCGTGTTCGTCGGCGATGTCGCCGACCAACTCCTCGAGCAGATCTTCAAATGTCACCATTCCCTCAGTGCCGCCGTGCTCGTCGATGACGACAGCCATGTGGGTTTTTCTCCTTTTGAACTCAGTCAAAAGATCTTGAAGTGGCTTGTTCTCCGGCACAATCAGGATACGTCGGGCGAGCTCTCGAACTTGCGTTGTCTCTTTGCCTTCGACGAAAGCTCTGAGTCCATCACGAATGTGGACGAATCCAAAGATGTTGTCGACCTCTTTTTCATAGACTGGAATTCTCGAGTGCCCATACTTAAGCGCCAGGTCGACAAGCTCTCTGACCGGACGGTCGGCGGCGATACATTTCATATCCCGCCTGGGCGTCATGATCTCGGACGCGACAGTGTCTCCGAACTCGAAGACGCTTTGCAGCATCTCCTCTTCTTGCTCTTCCAGAACGCCCTGCTCCTGGCTCTCCGAAACCAGCATTTTCAGTTCTTCTTCGGAATAAACCAGCCGATGCTTCGGCGGCTCTGGAATCTTAGTCCATTTAACAATGGCCTTTTGAGTGGCATTCATGACGATCAGGAACGGTTTCGTCACAGTGCACCAGAGATGCATGGGCGCAATTGCCCATAACATTATTGTCTCTGCCCTCTGGAATGTCAGAATCTTGGGCAGGAGTTCGCCGAATATTGTTTGGAAGAATGCTGTGGTGAAGAAGACGACGACGTAACAGGTGACTTTGGCGGTAAAGACAAAGTCAGCTCCCCATCCCAAGTTCTTGCCCACCTCTGCCATCCAGTCGGCCAGATTCTCGGCAAACGCGCTTTCGCCGATAGCACCTATGACCAGCATGGCGATGGTTATGCCAAGCTGGCTGCCGGCGAAGAAGGTGGGTGGATCGTCGAAGTAGATCTGGACTTTCTTGGCAAGGGCGTTGCCTTCTTCGGCGAGCTGGTCGATGTGGGTTCGACGCACTCGCGCATAGGCCATCTCAGCTGCTACGAAAAATGCATTCACAGCAGTCAGGAATAGAAGCCAAAGAACAATATACAGGTAGTCTATGTACGTCAAGAATTTATGGACGCAGAACTGGTCAGCGTCTTATCCCTCCTGTGCCACCCATACGAGCTTGGATTCCTGCGGGCTGTCCGAGCACCGGACCGACCGCAATTTGTTCAGGCAGTTGGATCAAGAACACGGGCGAACACCATTGAGGAGGTTCTTCCGGGCTGTCGTTAGAGCTCTTGGAGCTACTGTGTGAATCTTCCATATTAAACTAGCTAGTATTAAATCCCTGCTCCCCAATGCTGGTTGCCCTCATAGGGGTAACCTTGTTAAGTAACGCTGCATGGTCTAAGCAGGTTATCCCGATCCTACCATAAGGGCTCAGTATTTCAATCTCAAGCTTTCCAGGATCGCAAGATTGAGGTTATCAAGGATTTAGAAAAAGTCCGTACAATAAGCACTTCCGGACATGAGATAATCTTGCGGTTCTGGTTATTGGTGTCGAAAAAGGAGCCATCATGGATACTGTCCGCATATCCGGAAAGGCCCTGACTGCAGTAGCGCTCGGTTTTTTCATGTTCGTTAACTGTGCCGAGCCGACAAGAGCTGAGAAATTTCAGGCAATAGATAAGCCCTCGGCCGGTAGTCGAGACAATTCCGGGCGCCAGCTCGCCGCTCTCGGTCCCGGCCTGAAAAAAGATAAAAGTGTTGACTCCAGACCTGACGCAGATGGGTTTGAGGCGACTATCGGCTCCTACCGCAAGAGATTGGTTGACGAGCTTGAGTCTCATAATATTCCAGTCGAAATTCCGGCAATAAACGTTCCTGACAACATGGAGAGTACTTGCGACGCGTGCTTCAAGACTGTTCGCACCGCCTTCGTTTTTACTCAGGAGCATACAGCCGAATTCGCCGGTTGGATGGCTCGCTATATTAAGCAGCTGGTCACTCCGCCGAAGATGACGCCCATAAGTAGTCCATACGATCACGGTCAACGATTGGTCGCGCCGCCCATGACACAGGCAAATACCAAGCTTTTTATGACCGGTGAAGGACGGCTCAAGACGGTGACCAATCGCTGAAGGTCTGTCGGAAGGCCGTTTTGTGGCGATGGGTTTCCTTCCGAGACTACGTGGCAACAAGATCCTGTCGGACAGGTTCCATCTTGAAACCGTACGAATTTTCCTCTA
>CAZISK010000754.1:0-4526 GCA_964541355.1 uncultured Candidatus Obscuribacterales bacterium | reverse complement strand
CCAACCTTGTAAAGCACCAAAAATGTGATTACCGGTGCCGTGTGGTTTTCCATCAAAAGAATCTTGAGTCCGTTGTTGAGGCGATACTCCGTCACCCCCTTGACTTCCGCGATCTTTTGAATGCCCAGGTCTTGCAAACCTGCCGGAGACTGATTAACTGCGTGTACCATGCTTTATCTCTACTTTGGGGTGACCTTGATAAATCTATCTATTGCAATGCAAACACATAAGATACCGCACAAATAGCCAGAATTCTTGCAGCAATTGCCGTTGTCCGGTTGTCGAGTGATAGAAACTAAAGCCCATCACTTTCGGAGAGCCGCTCACTGGAGTAAACTCTAATTAGGCACCTCTTCTTACTCTTTACTAGTTCTTGATATCTACCTACTAACTCGATGAGAATCGCAATCACTGGAGGCACGGGCTTTCTCGGCGGACACCTTGCTCGAGAATTGACCGCAAGGGGTCACTTCCCAACGGTCGTTGCCCGGGGCGTAAGTCCTCGCGGTGAAGCGCTTCGTAAGCTGCCCAACATTAGCTTCATGCCGATGCTGCTCGACGACGAGCGCAAGCTCTTCCACGCCCTCAACAATTGCGACGCAATCGTTCACCTGGTCGGAATCAATAGAGAGCACGAGAAGAACGAATTCCATAAGGTCCACGTCGAAGCTACTGTTCGGGTGATCCATGCCGCCCGTAAAGCAGGCGTGAAGCGCATTGTCCACGTAAGCTATCTCAAAGCCCGCCCTCGCTCGTTCTCAAAATACTTGCAGACGAAGTGGGAAGGCGAGGAGTTGATACGCAATTCCGGTCTTGACTTCACAGTGCTGAAGCCCGGAATGATCTTTGGACCTGGGGATCATATGATTTCGCACATATCGCGAGCTCTCGACATGTTGCCGCTCTTCTCGCCTCCTTTCGGCTTCCTGCCCGCCAAGATTCGACCGGTCGCGATACAGGACATGCTGGAGATTATGATTGCCGCGCTCGTCGAGCGGCGTATGATCGGTCAGACGATTGCCGTGCTCGGCCCCGAAGAGATGTCGCTGGGCGAAGCGGTCCGCAGAGTCGCCAAGGCTAAGAAAAAGCTGGCTCTGGTTGTGCCGCTGCCGGCACTTGTCCACTACACAATGGCCGCCATAATGGAGATGGTCAGCTCGGATCCTCTGGTCAGTGTCGCCCAGGTGCGGATGTTGGTGGACGACATGAGCAAACCGCTCAAGAATACCGATCTTCCTGCAGACGATTTAATTCCGAAAACATATTTAACAGAAGAGATAATTCGCGCTGCTCTTGACACCTGACGCGACTCTCGGGACACGAACATCTTTTCTTCTTAAGCGCTTTGAACCCTAACAATGACAGTCTGGGTTAGAATCTTTCTTTCTCGAAGGCTTAAATTGTGTCAATGCAGCTTAGAACTCGCCTAGCATATCTGTCACTAGCGCTTCTTGTGACCAACGTCCTCCCCGCGCAGAAGGCGTGGGCTGGAGCTCAGGAGTGGGATAAGCACACGCGCAGTGGTGCAGATGCATTTAGAGAGCTGCGATATGGAGAAGCGGAAAGGCAATTCCAGGCTGCCATTAACGAAGCTAAGACGTTCGGTGAGCATGACATCCGCCTGGCTACGAGCTTGACTAATCTCGGAGTCTTGTTCAACAGCAGAGGTCAGTTCGACAAAGCAGAGCCGCTCTTCGAGCGCGCCGTGGCGATCAAACAAAAATCACTCGGCGCTTTCGACGTCGAAGTTGTCGACAGCGCAGCAAGACTTTGTCAGTTTTATTTAAAACGCAAGAAGTATGAAAAGGCAGATCCCATCTGCCAGAAGATCATTCAGTTCGGCGATATGCAGATTCGTGATTTGAACAACATGGACAGTTCGTTCAAGCATTTGGACGCCTATTACGCGCATCACAAAGAGATGGAGAAGGCGAAAGGGCTGCTCGCCCAGATGAAGCAGCTCACCCAGAGCAAGTCGACCAACAACTCTCTGGAACTTGCTGTTCTGCTCGACCAGGTTGCAGACTCATATATGGAGCGCAGGCAGGGCACCAATAAGACCGAATCTGAGCGGCTCTATAAGCAGTCGCTGGGATTGAGAGAGCATGTCTTATCCGGCAATCACCTCGCGCTCGCCCAGAGCTACGCCAACCTCGGCAAGCTCTACGCCGAAGAAGGACGTCACGCGTTGGCAGAACCTTTGTTGCAAAGAGCCTTTTCAATTTCGAAGGAAACCGTTGGTGCAGCTAAACCTCAAACATACGGTTATCTCGATGCCCT
Source organism: uncultured Candidatus Obscuribacterales bacterium (assembly GCA_964541355.1). GTDB lineage: Bacteria > Cyanobacteriota > Vampirovibrionia > Obscuribacterales > Obscuribacteraceae > JADYXR01. The sequence continues at coordinate 2,246 of CAZISK010000754.1, read as the reverse complement.
GTCACAATCTACATTAGCCCTGGGAAAACCAGCTAAAGCGGAGGAGCTGTATCGACAGGCTCAAGCCGCATGTGAAGCCGCTTACGGAAAGAGCAGCGGTCAACTCGCCGACATCAACCTCACCCTTGCAACCTTACTCGAGAACCGCGGGCAGTATCGCGAAGCCGCGACACTTGTCGGAGACGCTCTAAAGATCAAAGAGAAAATCAACGGACCACAACATGCATCGCTTGCATCGATCCTGGAAAAATACGCTTACCTTCTGAATAAAACGGATCGCGCGAAGGAAGCTATGAAGCTGCAATCGCGAGCCAAAGACATCAAGGGCTAATCGTTTTCACTGTTTAACCGATCGCTGTGTGAGACAACCCAAGTTGTTCCTGTCAGATTCACCAACAACAGGGTCGCAGCAAATGGTTGCAAGTGGTTGCATCTGCTGAGACGTCTGATTCCCCGAATGCAGGCACGTGAACTCAGCATCAGTCGGTTCTGTCGAATCAGCTCACCTTTGCTAACTTTATTCGTAGATTATTCTGCCACACGCTAGCGAAAAAGTTTCTCGCGCTTTATGGCATGATAGAAGTGGAGGACAGCGCTACTTCAATGTGCGACAGAGAAACAATCATAAGGCGTGTCCGAGAGAAGTATAGGCTCTGCAGCTCTTACATGAAAAAGTTGAGTTTAACAACGCACTTGAAACAGACATATTCAAATTTCCTGAGGAGTAACACGTCGGCCAATCCGATGCGACATTAAGGCAGCAATTCAATTAGAAAAGTAATTGTTGCGAATAGCCTGCTCACGCCGGATAGTGTCGTGTGATTTTCATTCACACTAATAGTTGCCGGCGTACGATTGCCCCTGACCCAAAATCGGCTGGGCGCCGCCGCCCATATCGACATTTTGATCGAGCTGAACTTGCATGGCTGTTCCTGTTGGAATAATGACGTCTTTTCCTTTTCGGAGTAACATGTCGGCTAATCCGATGCCACCGCCTATGGCGGCGCCTGACCAGGCGCCCATACCGGCACCATGACCTCCGCCGGCGATCGCGCCGAGCGCTGTGCCGAGACCGGCTCCCAATCCAGCTCCCGCGCCGCCGCGCAATGCCGTCTGTCCGAGTTTGGTGCCCCAGCCTTCGCCACGATACACGTCGTCGGTTCCAGATCCTTTATTCTTATACTTGCCGAGATCGCCCATGAGGTGCGCGGTGATCGGAAGCTGTTGACCGTTAGGCAATCTAAGACTGTTGAACTGCAAACTCAGCTCCCCAGATCTACTGAGTCTCCTGCCTGCTGTAGAGTCGCTCACTGTGCCGACAACCTGCGAACCGGCAGGGATGTATCCGCGCCCGCCAAGAGAAACGTTCTGGCTGAGCGACGCCTGAATGTAATCGCCGGGTTTCGCTACCTGTGTAGAGATCGCTGTCTGCAGGCTGACCGGCAAAACTAATCCTGCCGGTGCAATAACCTGCCGCTGACTATAAATCTGGCCCGGTCCGTCCGGCGGAGCTTGGCCTCCACCGTAAGGTGGCTGGTTATACGAAGAAGGAGGGACACTATAGCCGCCTTGATAAGGCAGCTCACCTTGTGGCTGTACCGCTCCGCCATAGCCATACCCCGGTTGCCCCTGCGGCGCGAGCGGAGGATACTGTTGCGAATACTGAATCCCAGTATTGTACGGTTGTGGTTCTCCACCAGGAGGACTCTGAGCCTGGCTACCGAACGGTGGCTCGGCATAGGGCGCCGCAGCACCTTGTGGTGGCTGTCCATACACCGGTGGACCGCCCGGCGCGCCCTGTGATGGCTGTCCGTATACAGATGGACCGCCTTGTTGTGGTTGTCCATACACAGGTGGGCCGATCGCCGCGCCCTGTGATGGCTGCCCATATGCTGGACCTTGTGGAGGAGGCGCATACGACTGCCCTTGCGGCGGCGTCCCATAAGACGGATTTTCCTGAACCTGAACAGGCGGCGAATATGAAGGTGGAGCCTGCGGGACGGGAGCATATGCAGGCGTCTCAGGCTGCAAGCCACCACCGCCGCCACCATCCTGCCAGGCGACGAAAATTTGTCCTACGCCACCACCAGCACTACCATAGCTTTCACGAGGTGTTGCACTTCCAGCGATACCACTCGTAAAATCGTAGTGGCAAACTTCTCTAATGGATGACTGACCGTTGTCAGGCAAATCCATCAGGGCATTCTGACCGACCACCTGACCATTTGCCTCCTGGCAAGCACCCA
>CAZISK010000753.1:0-4539 GCA_964541355.1 uncultured Candidatus Obscuribacterales bacterium | reverse complement strand
TGGAGAGGATGTGGCAATGCCGCTCCCTCCTGGCAGAACTTTTGGACCTCGACCAAGAGGCATCGAGTGGGGATCGGATCTGCGGCTTCAAATTCTTTTGTATGAATACGCACGGCGATACTGCGGAATCTCGTTTGCCGAAGATCAAGAGCTTGATCTCTTATTGCAGTTGCTGAGCCCGCTGAATGCGCTAGCGTGTTTCGAAGGACTTTGCCTGGTGTGCGAGCCACCCCTGATGCTGTTTGATGAACAGAATCGCCTTCATTCGTCCACGGGACCAGCCATCTCATATGAGCTCGGATTCGATGTTTTCGCATACCATGGGCAACGAGTAGCAGCCCGTGCGATTCTTGCTACGCCGGATCTCGAGACAATTATGTCCGAGCCGGATGCTGAGGTCGTAAGCGTCCTGATACAACGCTATGGAACTGAGCGTTACATCAGTGACTCGGGAATTGAAAAATTCCAAGAGGATGAATGTGGTGCCCTGTATCGCATGTACGGAAACTCGGGAACAGCCTCAGTTTTTTTGATGGTGCGGAACGCGACACCAGAGCCCTGCGGCCAATTCAAAAATTATTTTCTTCGAGTGCCGCCCGCGATGTACACGGCAAAAGAGGCTGTATCGTGGACTTTTCGTCTTCGCACTTCGGACTACAGTCCAGCCAAAGAGACCTGAAGAGCATATCAAGTCACTTGTCCGAGTAGTCTGGTAGGCTTGTAGAGATAATGAGCATCGGGTTGTCATGTACCGTCCCAAGCAGTCGTCTCCTTTTCGTTTGCCCAGGCTTGAATCATTGCCTGGTCTCGGTGATGTGGCGCATGCCATGGAGCAGGCTCGGCAGCGTGTCGGTTTAGCTGTCGAGCTATCCTGGATGATGCCTGATCAGGTTGGTCCCAAGCGACTGGTCGTGACCTGTAAGGATTCCGGCGAGCCCACATGGGAGCTGCTTTCGGGCGAAGGGCGCAATGAGATTCAAAGTTGGACCTACACAACAGGCGATGTCGCTCTAGTCTTGAACCTGGTCTTGCCTGAGCCTGACAGCAACGGCATTGATCAAAGCAATCTATTGAGCGGAAGTTCTGAACGCAATACGGGATTGTCCGGCGGCTACAGCACTTCGCTTATGGGCTTACACTCTACATCTCCGAAGCTGCCAATATTCCAGTCTGCAAGAACCTTAAAGCCGCCCACCATGGAAGGCACGCTAGAAGATATGCCAATTCCGAATCTTTTGCAGTCGTTTGCTGTCGGGACAAATACAGGTAAGCTGGCGATCACTAATGACCAGACCGGTGCAGAGCTGTATTACGTGGAGGGTGAGTTGGTTCATGCCCAGGTGCTCAATCTAAAAGGAGAGCTTGCGGTTACAGAGCTTGTCACCTGGGATGAAGGACGATTTTTCTTCTATCGAGATGAAAAAACCGATCAACACACGATCACCCGCAGAGTCGACGGAATCTTGATGGAGGGCGTCACTTTACTGGATCAGAGCAAATTCTTGTTGCGAAGCGGTCTGAAAATGGATAGCTATCTGGACAAGAAAGATCCGAATCTCACCGAAGCTGCTTTTGAAGAGAGAGTAGAGCAGGGTGCGCCGTGCGATATTAACTTGCAGAAGCAGTTTTATTTGCGACTGAACGGCAACAGCACCATGTTCGATATCTTGCGCGAACAACCCATGGTGAAGAAAGATTGGGTGCCAGTGCTCTTCAATATGATCCGTTGTGATTTGATTCGACTGGCGGATGCTCCCCACGTAGTTGATAAAACCAGTCTCTTACAATCGACAGCGCTGGATCGAATCGCTATCGATGGCGTTATGAAACAGATGAAACGCTCGGATACAGGCATCATGTCTTATCCGGCTTTTCAGTTCTTCATTGAGCAGGAGTTTTTTAGATCGCAATTCGACGGCGCACCATTTTCGGTGATCATTTTTGAGGTCTGGATATGGGGACCAGAGAAGCTGGAAGCCTTACCCAGTCCCGCTCTAAGTGAGATGGCTAGGCGAATCGGTGTCGTAAAGCGCTCGATTGATGTGCTTGCGCATTTTGAAACGTTGCATTACGCAATGTTGCTTCCAAATACAGAAACAGCGTCTGCTGCGATTCTAGCGCATCGAATCCTGGAAGTTTTGACTGATACCAGCCTGACCTCCAATCTTGCCACACGAAAATTGGCTATGGCATTTGGAATAGCCGGAATTCCGGAAGACTGTCGTGAAGTGGGTTTGCTTTTGTCCGCTGCGAAAGTAGCGAAGAATATTGCTCAGAAGAGCGAGTTCCCGATCATCATGTTTAAAGATCTACAGGCCCCCTCACCGTAGTGAAAGAGCCTGCTGATACCGTAAAGCCAATGAGTTAGGCGGTGCGTAGGTCAGACACTTCACGCATTAATCGAAGTAGTGTCTTTTGCGCTCGTGCAGCGACGTATGGATTATCGTCTTCAACAAGAATTTTTAGTACCGCAATTGGCACCGTATAACTCTCCGCCAGCCTGAGTCTTACGTCAGGGCTCGGATCTCTTACGAGCTTCCAAATTGTCTTCATTGATGTATTTATGTTTTCGGCCACCGCGGCACGAACCTGCGCATCTTCATTGTTCGCAAGTCGAGTGAGCGTTACCGAATGCGCTCTGGGATGCTCTGCAACTCTCTCCAGAAGTTGTGAGGGAGCATTGTGAGCCAGGTGGTCGAGAACCGGTGGTGGTGTATTGGGATTGATGGCTAGTAGCCAGCGAATTCTCGCTGCTTCCAACGCTGCATTATCCCGTTCCGCTGACCTGTTCTTTTTAACAACCTTGGTAGGTTCTTTGGTTTCTGTTGTTACAGTCTCACCAGTATCCTTATTGCACAACAACACCTTCAGTGCCTCCCTGATGTGTTCTTCCTTCTCCCAGTGGAACGAATAAGCAAACGAAACATCGTATTGCTCGAGTTCGAATGAGTGCTTGGTATCGCCTTTGAGCGAAGTAGCACTGTTTGCGAACTTTTTCGTGCCCATAGTCCTAAGTTCGTCGGATAGATTGTATTGCCCCCAAATCAGACAGAAACGTCTGAGAGATGTCCCTAAATCCATTATTCCAGCCTCTCTTGGTAACCGGATCTAGGTTTAGGTATATATCTGTATAGGTTTCCTATACAAAATGCGACAAATCTGTGATCTGGCTTTCAATGTTTGTCTTGTTTGGCGATGTTTCCACATCATCGGGCTTTCAACGGTGCAAGTACAAAGTGCATCGAATCGTTCAAATTGTCCAATGTTGCAAAACTGTTCTACCATCATTGTGCGTCTGTTCCAATGCGCAGCTAGGGGCGACTGCTCGAAACTCGTAGCTTATTGGGACCGCCTGCGTCTCGCTGGCATTGGTTGCACGTCTTCGCGTGTTCCCACGGACGAAATTAGTATTCGCAAGAGTTTTCCTCTTCGGGTTGATACTCAGGTTTTGCTATCAGCGGACTTCACTCGAAATGCTACAAACCTATCACACAAGCTTCGCCAAAAAAACTCCAAAAACGAATAGAACTCGGCGTTTACCGAATTCCATTCGTGAGTATGGCAGAATCGCTGTAAGAAAACTTTGTAAGAAGGTCGGGCACGAAGGTTATAGCAAACGCAATTTCATTTATTCAAATTACATGCATCAGTTTGCCGATAATCCGCAATGCGCTTACTTGTAATACCTCGTCCCGTGCCCGGCCTTTGGACCTTCACTGTTCGGCTAACGCCGTTTTGTGTCTTACACCTCCATAATACGAGCTACCAGGGAAATCGAAAGTATGCTTTTCCTATATTCTTGTAGGGTCAAACTTATAAAGATTTTTCTGCAATGAAGTAAATGCAGATCTTCTGAACCCCAGTCTTTCTGCCGTCTTGCAGCGAAACCGCTTCTGTCTGATATCATCAACCGCCTTCAATCATTTGGCGGACATGTTGCCTGTTTTCAATTCTTGCAAATCAATCGCGTTGTTCCGCAATCAACCCACGTCAGTGCAAATGGGCTTGGTATCGAGGCTTGGATCGAGCCTGGTCGGTATGGATCGAACCTGGTTGGAATGATCTAACCAGGAGTATCTGTATCTACTTATATGGTTAATGGCACTAGTTCCACCGTCACCCACGCAGAGGTGCAATGATCCTGGATCGGTCCTGATTCAAGCCACCATAGTGCGGATGCTGAGCCTCGACAGGGATTATTCACGTGTCGCCCTCAGGGTTTTTCCTATTCTGGAAAACGGCTTAACACGACGAGAATGGGAAAGGTTAGTCTTTCCGGTCCGATGCCTGGAGGGTTGTTACTGGATGAACACTATCAGATCTCTATCTATATTAATTTCTCGGATTCCGCCCGGCATGCTGCTTCTCCTGATTGTAGGATTTGCAAGTTTGTCGGCATTTTTGGTGACTTCAGAACTGGAGAGGAGTAAGCTAGCTCTTGCCGACGAAAAGAATCAAATTGAAAACGCCCGAAAGGCTTTGGGGACGGTTGTAATCGCAGCAAGGGATATCCCGGAAGGAAAGTCAATCTCAGCGGAT
>CAZISK010000752.1:0-4540 GCA_964541355.1 uncultured Candidatus Obscuribacterales bacterium | reverse complement strand
CGACATAATGATTGGTGTGGCGCCGCCGTTGGCTCGAAACTTCCGGCAGATGTCCGGGCCTTCGATACCAGGCAGGTTCCAATCCAGAATTATGAGGTCGAAAATCGAGCACTCGAGTTGCTCCAGCGCTTCGAAGCCGGAATGCGCTGTCTCGACATCATGCGCCTGGTACGTCAGCCAATCGGAGACTGTCTCCGAGAGATTCTCATCGTCTTCTACCAGTAAGATTTTTGCCATACTATGTTGACCGTCCGACCTTGTCCCGCCCCGCGGCGTTCTCGTCCGGCATTGAAAAGAGGAGCCGCAAGAGAATTATGTACATTATAGACTCCCGAAAGCGCCCTTTCGTATTTGGCGTCGGCTAACTTTACCTACTAACCAATTTTGAGGATTCTGAATCAGTAGGCCTTGCTATTACGCGACCTCTACCCTGCCTCTTTGCTTCATACAGGCATTCGTCGGCATATTTGATTAATGTCTGAGGCGCTGTTCCGTCTTCCGGAAATGAAACCAGACCGGCGCTGAATGAAACCGAAAAGGTCTGATCCTGGCTGTCTCCTTCGAATACGTGGCTCTTGAGCTCCTCCATGCAGCGTTCCAGAGCGCCCTGAGCAGTCTCCTTTTCGATGTGTCGGAATGCCACGATGAACTCCTCTCCACCCCACCGTCCGCGCAAATCTTCCACCCGGAAGCGCTTGCGAATCAGGGCCCCGAGGTGGGTAAGCACGCGGTCGCCCGCCAGGTGACCGTAGGTGTCGTTCACCTTTTTGAAGTGATCGACGTCAAGCAGGCAAAGGCTAAAGCGCAGTTGGTTATTGAGCGACTCGGAGATCAGCGCTTGCAGTTGTTCCATGAAGGCCCGCCTTATCATCAGACCGGTGAGGACATCTTTATCGGCGCGTTCTCTCAACATACGCGCTCTCTCTAGTCTGACCTTGACTCTCATGAGCAGCTCAGCCGGAGCGACCGGTTTGGGAAGATAGTCGTCTCCACCGGCCTCGAATGCCGCTAGTCTGGCGCTCAGTCCTGTCTGAGCGGTCAGGAACAGGACAGGGAGATCTTGCCACTGGGGTTGCTCTCTCATCTGGTGGCAAATCTGATATCCGCTTACGCCCGGCATCATCACGTCGAGCAGCACTATATCTGGTGCGAAATTACCGACCGCCTCGACGACGTTGTCGGGCGCGCAGAGCCCTTTGACAATCATCCCCTCCTTGCCCAGGATTGCTCCTACGAGTTTTACGAAATCCTCATCGTCGTCGATTATCAGAATGCGCGGTCTGCCGCCGGTACGTACGCTGAGCAGATAGTCGACCGCATTGGTGAGCATCTGCTGGACCACCGGCTTCTCCAGATAGAGCGAGGCGCCGGCGTGAGCCGAATCGACCGGATTGCTCGGTTTCATCGAAGTCGAGACAAAGGCGACCGGAAGACTCTCGTTGCCCGGCAACCCTCGGATGTTCCGCGCCAGAGTAATTCCAGGGGCGGGAGAGCCTGTGTCTATATCGATAAGAACAGCATCCAGCGCGAGCGTTCTGGCGGTGACCAGGGCATCTTCGATATTGTTGGTCGCGATAAATTGGACCGGCAAGCCGTTAGCCTTTCGATCTATTTCTGGCAGTTGCTCGGGCGCCATGATCAGCACCCGAATAGAGGTCGGGTCTTCAGAGAGCGGAAGCAGGCGCCTGCCGATCTCGGTGGTTTGAGTGCCATTAAAGTTGGGCACCGTGGATGGTGTCATTCTCTTGTCGAGGTCGATATCGTCCGGCTCTCTATGCGAAACAAGCGGTTTTCCGCTTATTACCTGACCGAGAGGGGCGCCGAAACCTTCGAGTGAAAACGGCATGATGGCAGGGTTGACCGGAGTGCTCGTGCTACCCTCGGCTCCAAGAACCCTGGCGATCGAGGGCTCTGTAGGTGCCATGCTTCGCAGTTTCGATGATACGTCCATCGCCTCGGACTCTTTGGACGAGGCTATTACGTTGGCGACCTGTACGACGTAGTCGAAAAAGTTTTGTACTTCGTCCCAGGAAGTCTCGTTGTCGAACAAGCCCGAGGCCATAATTGCTTTGAGTGCGCCTTCCAGGTGCCCGGACGCTTCGCTGAGCTCGATAAGCCCACAAGAGCCGGCCGTGCCTTTCAAATTGTGGGAAAGACGGATCGCTTCTTCCAGGTAGCGCGGCTCTTTGTGCTCATGCCTGGCGGCATCGAACGCTTCCGACAATTTTTTGATTCTTTCCGGCAATACGATGATGTATTTCGAACGCAATGCCTGAATTGCCTCGAAATGGAGCTCTTCGACGCTGAGGGCGATTTTCTTGGGCTCCTGTTCCGTCTCGACGAGCGAATCGACCTGAGCGCCGAATATACTGGCCTTGATCGGGCGAATGGCGACCAGATCGACTTTCAGATCCTTAGTCAGTCGCTCGTATAAATCGCTCGAGGGCCAGGTTTTCGTAACCAGGATGACTTTGAGCTTGCCAGATCCTTTCCTGAGTTGAATGAGAAATCCGATACCATCTAAATCCGCGAGCTGATCTCCGACGATGCAAATGTCGTACTTTCGTTCCTTCAGCTTTTCCAGTGCCGTTAGACCACTTGCCACCTGTTCGATCTCATATCCCTTCGGCGACAGAATCGAGCTGATCAGCTGTCCTACGGTTGGATCTGCGTCGATCTGAAGTATCGACCGGGTCATTTGCCATCCTTTTTCTCAAACTTGAGAGCACACGAGTTAATGCAATACCTGAGCTTGGTCGGTTTGGGTCCATCGGGAAACACGTGACCGAGGTGACTGTCGCACTTGCTGCAGAGCACCTCCATGCGTTGGTACTCAGGCTTCTCGGTGACACCACTTTTGGTGAGCGGTGCATAAAAGCTCGGCCATCCCGAGTCCGAGTTGAATTTGGTTTCGGAGCTGAACAGGGGATTGCCGCAGGCTACGCAACGGTATGTACCGGCATCATGATTGTTGACGTATTCGCCGCTAAAGGGAGGCTCCGTACCACATTCTCGAGTGATCCGGTATTGCTCGGGTGTAAGCTTCTCTTTCCACTCGCTGTTCGACTTGACCACCTTTCCCTCGGTCGCTTGGGTTGCGGAGTTCGTCGCCTGCTTGTTGTCTTTTGCTTGTGAGACGCTCTTTTCTTCGGCAGTGGCGCACCCGGAGAGGGTGTAGAGAAACGCAATCATCAAAAGGGTGGCCAGCCCCGATGGCACAACCAACAACTGCCAATTATTCCGGGACTCTGTTTTCTCCATAGCGATTCCTCCGAACTGGCTCTATAACAAAGGATGTTATCGATTCTTTGTGTTTATCGCTAATTGTTATCAGCTGTTGCCAGATTGTTAGTGCCACGCTCCGCCATACAGTAGTTGTCGTACCCAGAAAGGAGAAATTTCTCGACATGAGACAGGCGACTGAGTAAAAACACAGCAAAAGTTGGCACTGTATTGCAGCTTACACACAAGTCAAGAGGTTGCGAGTATGATATTTGGCATGTTCGATTATTCGGAAACCCTCGAGATCATTTCGATCTCACAAAATGGTCGTTTGCGCGCTAAATGAATCCAACCCTTACGATTTTTCTCTTTGCCATGTCGCTTTTGGCGATAGCGGCGGCTGTTGCGTTGATGCTCTATATACATGGCGAGATCCAGCGCCACCACCAGTTACAGAACGAGCGTGACGACGAGCAGCCCTGTCCGCCTCGCGAATCGACAGAGGTTATCCGTTTTCTATCCAGAATGAGAGCCTCAACCCTGGTCTCACGGTCAGCGCCACGTCGAAATCACGATACCGATTACGATCGCAACTGATTCACTTCAAAAATGAAATTATGGCTGTGCCGTCTGCCCCGTTTGGAAGGACGTTTTTTGCGAACGTGCGACTTTTGCGAGCCAACGCCTTTCCAGGTCTGTTTGACAATCACAGTGCCCATAGTAATCATTGCCAGAAGAAAAACAATTATCATCAGAATGCCAGTACCACGCTTCATGAAGCGTCTGAGCATGCGTTTGAAAGTGCTTTGCTGTGCCGTCGTGGTCGATCGGACTGCAGCTTCGCGGGCCAGGGCATCGATCAGCTGTTCTCGGCTCAAGAAGTCCGGCGTCGGGGTGCTGTCCTTTGCGGCTCCCATCGGACGCCATCGATCGTCTCGCCCATCCATGTCGTCGATGAGTCGGTCTATCGGCGTCACTTCATCCCAGTCGGTCCTGGTATTCGACTCGACCGCAAAGACCAGATCGCGAATTGCATTTTCGTCCTCGAGCGCCATGGGCGACTCGGGCAGGTTCGGGTAGAGGGAGAGGATGTATTTCAAGTTGAGCATGAACGAGGTGTCGGGCAGACCGAAATCGTCGCGTTGAATGGTGAAATAGTGAAACTCGCCATCGGCCATGGCGACAAGCTTTCGGAGAGCTTCGTAGCCGGTCGTCACCCGGTCGCTTTGTATGCGGGCGGAGACCACTTTTCGTCCGTCACGAATGATGATCATTCCTGTGTAAAGCGGATTTTGCGATTGGAGCTTGAGTATGGAGT
>CAZISK010000751.1:0-4550 GCA_964541355.1 uncultured Candidatus Obscuribacterales bacterium | reverse complement strand
AGCGGTCGTGCAAAGAAGACTTGACCGATCTTGTGGTTCTCTTGATTCCAATAGTATAGGTGTAAAAGTAAAACCGGCATTGTGTAGAAGATCAACATTGACGTCGTAATCAGATCCAGTGGTTTGCTTGGAGCGTTGAAAAAACCTGTCAAAAATGTTGATATCTCACTTATGTCGCCCAGCATGAACAATATCCAGCAAGCGCTCACGAATGAGAACGTGAGCGCCATTTTTGCGGTAGACAGTAGCCAATGATCCCTTAATTTGATCTTTGACCTGAAAAGATGCTCGACGACAAGACCGACACCATGCATCAGACCCCAGATTGCAAAATTCCAACTGGCTCCGTGCCACAATCCACCAAGCACCATGACGAATAGCAGATTGAAAGCGGCTCTGTACCAGACACATCGGCTGCCGCCCATTGGGATAAAGAGATAATCTCTTATCCATTGCGACAATGATATGTGCCATCGCTTCCAGAACTCGCTCAATGACCGGGACAGGTATGGGGCATTGAAATTGTTGGGAATTGAGTATCCCAGCAGTGAAGCTAGACCAAGCGCAATGTATGAGTATCCGGCAAAATCCGCAAAGATTTGTGCGGAATACCCAAGCAATAGCGCTATGTTGTTGATGGCGCCAGATTCCAGCATTCTAAGAAAGAAGCGAAGCCTGATTGTGTACTCTGCGAGATTGTCTGCGACAAAGACCTTCAGAAAATACCCCAGGGTAATCCATTTCACGCTCGTGGCCCAGTCGATGTCGCTCAATTTTTTCGGACCGATTTGCGGGAAAAAGTCGGCTGCGCGGAGTATTGGTCCTGAGATCAGATGCGGAAAAAAGGCGATGAATAAGCCGGTGTTTCGTAGGTGCTGGTAGAGGGTACTGCGTTGACATTTTCCTTTCACGCTGTCCACGGTCAAACTTATTCCTTCAAAGCAGTAAAAGGAGATCCCAATCGGCAGGGAGGTGCAAAGTAGATAGAACAATCCGCGATGTGGGAGGTCTAGGTTATTGTTCAATTCCTTGAGAGTTATGAAAACCAAACTTGCATATTTGAAGGAACAGAGCACGAGTGCATTGAATAAAACTCCGGCGCTGAGAAGCAAACGCTGCTTTAGAACCGTTGCATTCCTCTTCAAGGCAGAATAACTGAGAAGCGCGTTAACTGCGATTGACATACCTAGAAGTATGGTGAATCCGCCCCCACCGCGCCAATAGAAGTAAACACTGGCCGCAACAAGCGTGAGAATCTGAAATCGTCGCGCGATTGGCATGTAGTAACATGCAAAGACCACGACAAAAAAAATTAGAAACTCAATTGAGTTGAATAACACAAATATTACTTGATCTGAATCGCCTCACCATTCTTGCAAACCGAGACAATGCTAGTCAAATGAGCCTTTGTGTTCGGCGTCGAAATCAACTGCAACAATGATGCAACTTTTCAGTGGCATTCTCTTGCTAACGGGAGTTGCACGAGTAGCCAGCGTCTACGTTCGTGATTCAAGGAGAAAGAGATCAATGATTCAATCCAACCTCAATCCGTGGAATGTCGCAAGCAGCCTGAGTGATGAAGTAACGAAGACTATGCCGATTCTCTTCGACAGTTTCATTTCCTATTCGATGGGTCCGTTCAATCCTGTGCCAACTGATACTTCATGGGAGGAGATCATGGCTGATCTAGAAGACTTCGAATCAAAAGAACTGGTTAATCGTTGTGGTGGGCTTTCTCTTCCTGCAACGCATGAGCCGGAGCCCGCTTCCAGGCAAGATAATGCGCCTGAAGCGGTGGCAATAAGATCGTCCTGTCAAAACGTCTGTCCGATCTCCGATTGGTCGCCTGGAGTAATGAATTTTTCACCCAAGTCGGACAATGAAGATACTTACTAGGCTTTGTTCAGAGTGAGTGTCAGACCTGCCTGAATTGGCGCAAGTTTAACTGCGTATCCACCTCTATCGATGCTTTAAGCAGCCGAAGGGTGTGTGACTCGACCATACAATGACTTCGCCGATATGCTGGTTTTGGGTAAGTCGCTTGGATAAACCTGTCAAGGCAGGCAGCGAATAAATTTTTGCCATACCCTAACGTACAGCAGCCGCTCCGCCTGAGGTTGCTTCCAGCTGTTTGACGACTTTTGAAAGCTCTTCGTCGAGGCGTTTTTTCAAAGCTGGAGCTGATATCGCAAATTCGGCTGCGGTAATGCAAACTAGAAGGACCCAGGCAATGAGAGTGTAGTATCTGCTTGTCGTGTATCGTACCAGTCGTCCGAATGGACAGTCTTTTGTAAGAATGGTGCTGTCGAAACGCTTATAGTATCGAATGCAAAGCTTGCCTTCTTTCTCGAGAATAAGATCCTCGGCTTCTCTCTTTGTCATTTCGGAGAGGTTGTACACGTTCAATTTGCAGGCATGGCAAAATCGTATTCGTTCATCGCCTGTCATACTGTTCCACTCTGCCGAACATGGACGTGCAACATATACTGATTCCAACGGGATTCTATTCATAACTCTTACCAGGTTTGGGGCTCAATCAACAGATTAGCGAACATGACCTAGCAAGTCGCCTCACGGAAGCAACATGCAGAGATGACTGAGGTCATGTTTTTCACAATTGCTCAGCAATGTCGCTACATATTTATTATGGTGACCGAGCACGCACGCATGAACTGAACTTTGTCTGCGACAATGTGAACGCCAGCAAAAGAATTCTTTACGAGACCGGGTGCTCGCACAAATTGGTATTGCTGGCGGTTCTTCTATGCGCGTGTCAAGGATTTGCCGCCACGATGGGCTCTATCTTTCCTAGCTGCCTCGATAGGTCGAGTAGCCGAAGGGGCTTAACAGAAGTGGTACGTGAAAATGTTGTTGGGGATCTTCCACTTCGAAGGTGACCGGAACGTTCGGGTAGAAACACTTGATGCCGTCTGCTCCGAAGTAGGACTGGGTATCAAAATACAAGCGATAGATCCCGCTCTCGAGGATGTGGTCTGATGGAATTAGGTCCGTGCAGCGACCGTCTCTGTTGGTGACACCGTGGCCGAGTTCTTTCCAGCCGTCGTCGGTGAGAAACTCGAGAATGACGATCACGCCTTGTCCGGGCAGGCCTTTGCTGGTGTCTAAAACGTGGGTTGTAATTCCGCTCATCGATGCTCCTGATCGTCGTCTTGTCTACAGTTTTTGCAAGCGCAGGCGAGTAATCTTTTCTTGCTCCATCGCTGCGATTTTTAATTCAGGTTCCGGAGAGTTGCCGATCCTTTGTTCGAGCATTGTAAGCATCTCGAGAGCAGATTTTCCTGTTGCACAAACAATGAAAATGAATCCAAACACTTCTTCATACTTCGCGTTGCCTTTGGCAAGTCTCTCGAGTACATCCTGGGAGGTTGCATTGACTCCCGATTGCTCGCTCTGAGCCCAATCTCTGGTTTCGCCGAATTTCTTGCGCAGGCTGTCGATGTCACCAATCTTGGGATGTGCAGCAAAGGCGTCCAGCCAATCGGAGCGGTCGAGTTTTGCAAATGCCTTCGTTACTTCGGCATCAAGGGCGTCTTCGCTTTTATAAGGTCTAGCGGCCAGCATGAGCTCGGCCCATCTTCTGCTGCCGCAACACTTGAGCAACGCTTCCAGGGCGTTCTGCTCGTCAAGCTGATTTAGTAGTTCGACCTTCATCTTGGTTTTCGATTGTATACTCATCTTCCTGGTCCCATCTACGCTGGCACTGAATTTAGTGGCATGGTAGCAGAGTTTCAATTTTATCTTCCGGCTCGCTGGACCGACTTGAGCTCGTTGATTTTTTCGCTTGTCAATTCAGCAATCGGCACCACGTTGCCCCAGGCTCGAAATCTGCTCACTCCGCCGTCAGGAATGATGCTGAGACGAATATGTGTCCATGGCCCTTCATGCTTGAGCTCCTGTTCGAAGAAGTGGCGATGGTCTGCTTGTAGCTTTGTTTTATTGAGAATGCTGGTCCACTGGAAATCGCCGGCAGTAAGAGTATCGACGTGTTGACCTGGCGCAAAGAGTCCATCGATAAAGCAGGAATCAGGGAAGTTGCCTTTGTAGTGGTTGGTGTCAACTTCGATTTTTCGTATTTTGCCGGCTTGCGCGAGTTTTACTACTGCCCAATCATGACCGGGAAGATCGCGTCTTCGCCTGGTCTCCCAGCCATCTCCCATGTTTTCACCTCGGCCAGGCATAATCATGTTGTTTTTATTTCCGAAGAACATATCGTTGCATGCCACAACCAGTCCGCCGTTTTCGGCGGCGGCCAGATCGATGAGTTCGTCCTGCGGCACTGCCTGCCAGTTTCGATAGGCGAAACCGAAAACTTTCAGTCGAGCGACGCCACCGTCCGGATAGATATTCAGGCGCAGGTGTGTCCAGGGAACGGAGCTAGTCATTGCGTAGATATTCTGCGAGCCTTGCTTCAACGGCGACTTGGGAAGGATTTCTGTCCAGTCGGCTTCGCTGAGTTGCTGGTCGGTCGCGTCGGCTTCCAGGTAGAGTGCCTCAATCGACGCATAAGGGGGGTGATTACCGAGAAAGTG
>CAZISK010000750.1:0-4551 GCA_964541355.1 uncultured Candidatus Obscuribacterales bacterium | reverse complement strand
AACTTCAGCGCCGGACTCGGTGGCAACATCGACTTCACGGGAAGCAAATACCTCGGGTATCTGATCGACACCAGCTCTACGCTGATAGGTGGCGGCAATCAGCAGGACAATGGCGGCGATGTCGTACTCGCGGCTTTCTCGAGCAACGTCGACAATGGACGCATCCTCTTTCCGGATGGAAGTCTGGCAATTAGGACCTCGAGCCTGTATAACAACGCAGGCGATGTGACAATGATCGCCGGAAATGCATCGACCAGCACCAAGACAGCGGCGATTCGCACCGGCATAATCAACACCCAGGTAGATCGAATCCAGGGCAACAACGACGGAGATGTGACAATCCTGGCAGCCCAGCCGGAAACTTCGGATAACAATACCACGCCGATTGCATATGACTCGGCTGGCGCACAGGTAGGTATCACCACTTTCGAAACAAATCCGGCGAACATGGTTCTGACAGGCGGCACAATAGTGCTGAGCGGTGCCATCCTAGCCGGCGATGGAGACATAGACGTTATAACTGCACAGACAGGAATTGGTGGAATTTTCCAGAGCGGGCAAGGCCGAGCCCAGGGCGATACCGTCACACTGACGGCAGGTACCGGGGGCATCGGCGGCGGACTGGCATCAAAGAAAGCGACGCGCGTGTTGACTGAAGCCGATACTCTCAACTTGAACAGCGGCAGCAGCGTCTTTGTCAACAACCTCGGTTCCGTAACACTGGGAACGGCAGCTCTCCCCGGAGGTACCGGTGGAGATGGAGCGACGTTCGACGTGAGCACCACCGCCAACGGTGAGGGCGACGGACAGATAAGAGTACGAAACGGAGACTCAATAGCCGCAACGAGCGGATTACTTGCGTTCATAAATCTAACATCCTCTGGAGATTTGTCGGGTCAGTCCGGCATTCGCACATCTGGCGGAGCTACTTTGGTCGCCGATACGGTAAACCTAGCCGACATCAACTCCGAGGTCGGTATCGCGGGAAGCGGATTTGGCAGCATTGGAGCCTCTCCAGCGAGTCCAATCAACATAGACGCAGATAATGTTGGCGCGAACACGCAAGGGGACGTTTTTATCTTCTCAGACGGTCCCATCAACGTGCTTGACTCATCGGCAGGCAACCTAGCCACCTTTGACGTCAGAACTACGCCAGACGGAACAACTGGCAATGGAAGCATTACGATCCTAGGTACAATACAGTCGAACTTCGGGGTGATCGGGACACTGTTCTTGGAATCTTCGGAAAATGCCGGACTTGGAGGCACTGGTGGCATTATTCCAGGCGGTACATTAGTAGCTGGCACTATAAGGCTACGCGATGATGATGGCCTTGGCGGTCTAGGCAATGCGAGCTTGGGGACTGCTCTAGAGCCAATCACAATTCTAGCGTCGACCCTTGATGTTGATACACTTGGCGCAGAGATCAACATAGTTGATACCAGCACCATAGGTCTTGAGCTGAACGGTCACGGATCAGTAGCCAATTCAGTCGGGACATATACGGTTCAGAATTCCAGCACGATTCACACCATAGGAAATATATTCGCTGACACCGCGATTACTCTAATTGCCGGGGGGAAATCTACCGGAGGCAATATTGTGCTTGGCATTGCGGGTGGTGGCAGCGAAAACCTGACTGCAGTTAATATAGGCGGCACAATAACGCTGACAGCAACCGGAAACATCACCAAGGCGGATGACAACAATATAGATGTAGTAGCAGACAATATCATACTCACTTCGACGGCTGGAGGGGTCGGAAAAGATCTAGTCCCGCTCACAGTAAATACGACAAATCTGACATCAAACGCCGTTGGCAACACATACATAGACAATGTAAACACCAATCCAATCAACCTGGTGAGCACAACCGCGAAGAACCAGTTCACGTTCACCTCGAATGGCCCGATCAACATCAATACAGACATCCTGAGCGCAACCGGAATCAAGATTGAAACGACAGGTACTACTGCTACGGACGACATCACTATCAATGGTTCTCTCGGCAGCAGTAAAACCACGTCGTACATCGACATCGCCACAAATGGGCTTGGAGATATCATCTTCCCAAATCTCAACAATGTGATAGGCGCCAAAGTTCGCGTGGATCTATCAACCGGCGGTGGGTTTATCGGCACTCAAGCCGCTCCAGTTATAGTGCAGACTCCAGGGCTATCGGCAAATACAGATGGCGCACCAGGCGAAGTGAATATCGTCGCTCTGGCATCAAAGAAGGTGCCGACCACACTTTTCAATTCCGGTTCTGAGGGCGACTTCTTCCTTGCCTCGACCGGCTCTATCAATCTCACCAACCTGCTGACCGTTAATGGCAACATAGGCATATTGGCTGCAGGAAAGACCGGCAACATCACAACCCAGCAGAACTCCATTATTCAGATCGCGGAGCCGGCCAACAGATCTAATCAGCCTGTATCAATCCTACTTGCGTCGACCAGTACGAAAGGAGTGATCACGCTTTCACCTGGAACTACAGTGGCCACCTATCTCACAGGAGTGAAAGCCGGTACTGGAGAGGGCGACATCACAATCCAGACAGCGCCTCTAGGCACGCCGGTGGCTGGTACAAACCCGGGTAACGTTACGATCACAACTGCAGGTACGGGGTCAGTGTCCTTCGGTTCTACCGCAGCATCAACAGTTACAGCGCTCGCGCCAAACAACAACTTGAATGCCCTCAACGCAGATATCATCTTCGAGGCGGGTACTCGTCCAGAATCGATTGTACTTGGTGGTGGAGTGACGATCACCGCGGATCCGCCCGTAACGGCGGCAATTAACGAACCGGCGAATGTCGGCAGACGATCTTCACATGTTGTTCAGATGGGATCCCAGCTCGCAGCAATGCTACCAGCGACGCAAGTTCGCTTGGCTACGTCGCAAAGCGGAGCGATTGCACCATCCACGATGGCGATCAGCTCGCAGCCTGACTCCAGCCAGACGATACCGAATGTAGGCACATCGCTGTCCGGTTTCTCCGATCTCAATGCATCGCTCGCCACCATCGAGACGGCATTGAGCCTGGCGGCTCCAGCCAAGCAGGCCTGGCTCAGCGACACCGAGCTCGCCTCCGGCGAAATACCGGCGGCCGTCGTCAGCGATCGGCAGATGGGCGTGACGGGCAACACTGAGTGCGCCACCATAGCATCACCAATTGCGGTACCATCTTCGGTAAAACTCACCTCCGGACTACCACTTTCAGGCTCAATGAAAACCGAGATCGGAGCGCGTGCAACCTACCTCCAGAGAGGATCGGCACTATTCGCGCCGACCGTCGATACCGTCATCTCAACTGCGGTCGGAGATATCAGAATCGGAGCAAATTCACTGGCGCTGGTGATGGCGTTCGCCAACGGAATGGCCGTTTACGATCTCGACGATGCCCGCAAAGGCGCCGTCGAAGTCACAGCCGGCGGACACTCGATCAAACTGTCGCCCGGTCAGCATCTATACATCACCGGCGACAACGTCAGATCATTTGCCGACGTCAACCCAGCTCAACTAATAGGTTACCGAGGAATCACAAGCCGCAAGCTGAACAACAGACACACAGCCTTCTCCGCCGAATTTTCGGTTCCACATGCCATTCATGCGGTGAAGCCTTTGAAAGAGTTGGTCCGGTCCAACCATCCGGCAGCACAGAAGATTACTCGCCATCTGTTGAAGACGACGGCAGCAATTATGCAGTTGCGCGGTCACTCTGAATATCAGCAAACGTTTCGCGCTGCCAAGACGGCATACGTCAGGTAACAAAGAGAGATAACTGATTGAAGTTGGAAGCCGACCTCCAAACGAGGTCGGCTTTTAACATATAATGTCACGGTCATGACAGGAGTGCTAAATGCTAAAGGGAAAGAAGCTCGGCGTAATAGGCGTTGGCAAACTAGGAGAAGCTCTTATCTCAGGGCTGTTGAAGCAAGGCGACCTTACGGTCTCGGATATCTCGGGCTCTGTGGCTCATGACCAATCATTGGGTCGCGTCAAGAAAAAGCTTTCTATAGAGATGTCCCTGGACAATCGCAAGATCGCCCAGGGAAAGGACATACTGCTCCTTGCAGTCAAGCCTCAAAACATGCACAGCGTCCTCAGTGAAATCAATGATGTCTTAACTCCCGACCAGCTGGTCGTCTCGGTAGCTGCATCGGTAACAACGAAGTTCATCGAACAGCGCCTGACAAAGGAGATTCCAGTAATCCGAACCATGCCCAATACACCGGCCGTCAACAATGCGGGAATGACCGGTCTATGCGCGGGTAAATATGCCACTCAAGAGCACCGTGAGCTAGCCGAGACGGTGTTTAAATCGGTCGGCGAAACCGTCTTTCTCGACGAAAGTCTGATGGACGGTGTGACTGCGCTTTCGGCTAGCGGTCCGGCCTACTTGTATGTAATCATCGAATCGCTCGCGGAGGCGGGAGTTAAGCTTGGAATTCCCAGAGATACTTCCACTTTCCTCGCCGCCCAGACTATGTACGGCGCTGCAAAAATGGTGTTGGAATCGAAGGCCCACCCGGCTTTGCTCAAGGACAT
>CAZISK010000749.1:0-4553 GCA_964541355.1 uncultured Candidatus Obscuribacterales bacterium | reverse complement strand
ATGTGCGAGTCTTGAGACTATCGATTCATTCAGGTCCCAGGTGCGTAAAGACCATGGCGGTGTCGGTCGCAAATACGTTCAGATCTATGCCGCTGTGTTCTGGTGTTTGGAGGATCGTAAGCGCTGGTGTCGAGGAGCATTGTTGAAGGCTTGCCTGAGTTCTGGACCAATCTCGCAAGAGAAAATTATCGACTATATTTCGCCTGCATATGTCCGGTTGGCTGCGTAGTAAGCTACCCCTCGTCGTCCGCGGAAAAGAATAGACGCAGTTGATCATCCGATAGAACGTAACAAGTCACGTATATTTCCGGAGAAGCAAGCAGACTGGCTTCCAGGGTTCGGTTTGTAATGTGTTGTGGACGACGTGGACAACATCAGACTGACGAGTAGGCATCAACCTTTGCACGATTGAATCAACCGATCAATCAAGCAGAGAAATGAAATTATTTCGCTTCTACCAACCACCCATCATTCGACGCATTCCTACGCCCATGTACGGGTTGTTGTAACTGTTGTAGCCCATTCCGCCCATTCCTGGCATCATAGGCGCCGGCGCATAGAATCTCATTCTGCCGCCCGCTGCTTTGTTCATCAGATAGATACTGGCAGCTGGAGCTGCTACTTTGCCTGCACCACCGACGAACTTTCCAAGCATGCCGGCTGCCCCTTTGATCATGGCACCGCCCTTGCTGCCACCACCGGGATGGTCGGTGACTGTATTGTCATCGGGCGAACCGGTATCCGGCAAATCATTGCTGCTGGGAGTATTGTTGGTCCCCTGGTTGAGATATGAGCCTGGCGTCTGTTGATCCGTCTGACTGGCGCCGCCGGAGGCGGGCCAGCCGCCTTGCGTCGATTGCTGCTGCTGAGCTTGCCCGTAATAAGTTGGTGCCGCCGGCATCTGTCCGTATTGGGCGAATTGCTGCTGAAGCTGAGGCTGCGATTGGCTCTGCGCATACTGAGGCGGTTGATTATATTGTTGCTGCGGTTGACCACCGTACTGTTGATTGGGATCCTGATATCCGTAATTCGGCGTGGTCTGCGGCAGTCCGTTGAATTGCTGATAGCCTAGCTGCGGGTAGCCACCTGGCTGCTGCCCATACATGCCTTGATTCGGATCGTAACCCTGCGCGGTCGCTGGTAAGGTGCATGCCAGCACAAGAATTGCCTGAGCAATAAAGTGATTTATGCTTCGCATATAACGATTTTCTCGTTTAGTAATTAGCAAAGCATAGATGTACAAATAATGGATGTCAATAGTATTAAGTCGCGTTTTATATGCTAACTTCGACGTCTTCGGAAGAATTTTGTGAGGACCTTAGCGATGTCGCCGACTGCGGATACCTTGAAAGCACTGTCAGAATCAGAGTGGATGGTTGACAAGGCAAAGCAATATCTAAAGCAAGGGAAGTTCGAAGTAGCTGACGATTTGCTTTCGCAGGCGGTGTCAAAACGTCAGCAGGCAGTTGGCGCGGAAGACGCTGGTGTCGCAGATTTACTCGATCAAATTGGTGAAGTCAAGGTCGAACTCAATAAATTCAAAGAAGCTCATGAATGCTTCAGCACAGCAATAAAGATCTATGAAAAAACTTTTTATGCTCAGCATTACAAGCTGGGTCCAGTACTCAGCCACCAGGCCACTTGCTATATTCGCGAAGGCAAATTCGAACCTGCACTCGATCTTTGTACTCGCGCGCTCGACATTTTCACGAAGACTCTATCGGGAGAGCATAGACTGGCTCTGGAAGCGGCATACAAGCTGGCCACCATTCAGAGACAATTGGGACAATCGGCCGAAGCGCTGAAAACGATTACGAAAATCAAGAAGAATGTAGATACACCACTGGGGCCGATGGAGGAGTTTTCCTTTCTAGAAGCGCTCCTGCAGGAAGATGAGAAGAAGCCGGATCTCGCTGAAAAAGCATATCTTGATGCGATTCATGTTTTCAAACAGCGTCGGAGCTACAAGCGACTCGGTCAGTGCATGCAGCGCTATTCCGAATTCCTGAAGCAACAAGGTAAAGCGAAGGAAGCGCTCAGAATTGCAGATCAAGCGCGACAATATAAAACGCTGGGCGAATCACAATCCCGTTCAGATGACATTTTCCCAGCAACATTGTTGCGAGCTTAGAGAGCAAATAATTGAAAAATTGAAGCTTCCGGTGGTACCGGACGGACCGTCTCTACTCGCCTGCTCTTAGCACCATATATAACACCATTACAAAAGTGCCCGACCATATACCGAACAGGTCTACCGTGGTCTCAACCATTCGCTGGCGCGGGTTTCGCTAAAGTCCGGAGTCGTGCATGCTTCGAGTCTTCGCAAACAATAAGCTTAAGCTCTGAGGAAAGCTACTGGTTCAATCCTTCTGGAAACTCGGCACTAGCGGTGGTGGTAAATGTGAGTGTCGCAGGTGGCCCCAGCCCTGGTACCGATCCAATCCACGGCAAGGTACTGAGGTTCATAAAAGGCCCAACGTCATAAGTAGCCTCGACCCTGTACTCGTAGGTACTGCTGTCCGGAGTAGCTGCAGAGCCGAGCGGCGCATTCTTCGGGTGGTTGGTCACCGTGCCGCTATTGATGTCTACGGATACAACACTCAGATCGACGCCGCTGCCGTTGAAACCACCTTGCTTTGCCAGTTTTGCAAACTTACCGAAACCGGATTGAACGAAAGTATCACTTTCCGTCTGAACGACTGCAAGCGCTTCGGAAAATGTGTTTTGGGTGGATGCTCGACTGGCACATTGTTTGGCACAGAGGTAACCGGTACCATAACCGGCAGCAAACATGATCAGATTGATCAACGGAAACAAGATGATCAGGAAGAACACGATCATCGCCGGCGCGAACTCAGCGGTAGCATGTCCAGTGCCGAACTGGTTACGTGGTCTTCTGCGATTTGACTCGAATACTTTCATACTTTAGTAAAGCCATCCCTAATAGATCTATACCACAAGAACTACTCCTTACGTTGAACTAAACTTAGACGGACGATCTCTACTTCCCAAAGATCGGTTTCCAGCTCCGACAAATAAATACCAGACAATTGGCTCATTCAGTCAGATTGTCACGACGGAAGGGAGTACCATTTGGATGGTTATGGCTTTCTGGTAGTGCTCGCGGTCGTCATTGCGCATTGATCGTGCGCCTTCTTGCGCTCTTCCTGAGCTTTCAGACGCCAGTATTGCGCTTCGGCAATCTCTTTTTTCTGCTGCAACAAATCAGCGTAGCTACCATAGTACTCGGACAGTTGGTCTGCCGTTATCGATTTGCTTTTCTGGGCAAGCTTCAAAGCTTTAGTCAAGTTGGCCTCGGCATCGACAAACTCACTTCTGTCGCGCTGCCACTGCCCGAGATGAAGCAAGGCTCGAATGTATTGAGGGTCGTTGCCTGGATCAATCTTCGACACTTCTGCGTGCTTTTCCCGAATGTCCTTGATGTTCTGATAGAGATTTTGCTGCCCGATTTCGTCAACCCTATCCTGATTGAGAAGACAGTCGGCACGCTGTTCGTTGATATCAGCCAGTCCGACGAAATACGGACCGTAGAGTTCCTTCAAGAGACGCTCGGATTGTTTCAATACCTCATCCTCGAGACCATATGCATATGTAGCATCGAGTCGACGTGCCGTTTCTATTATGCGCTGGACACTTCCCGCCCAATTCAGGCGCGGCTCACCTCTGTGAGTATCAATTAGCTGACCTTGTGCCTTCAACTGCTCGATGTATTTCAATGCGTCGGAAATATCGCCGAGCAGCTGACGCCCGTTCAGCTCCCATCGGCCGCGGTCCAGCTCAACGAGCTCTTTGACGATTTCCTCTTGTTTGGACGCATCGCCCGATGCGACCGAGGCCTGCGCCTGCTTCGTGAGACTGGTTATGACCGAATCGTAATTGATGTTCTTAGATTTGCGACCACCGCCCAGGTTGTAGGCCGAATCGACAGCCAGATCCAGGATAGATTGCGAAACACCAGACCACTTGAGCTGCATACACTTGTCGCTCAGCCATATCTCGAACTGCCAGACCATCTTCTGAATGGGCGATCCGGGATCATCGTTCGTCACGAACGGATACCAGGTAATAATTCCGACCAACAAAACGTATGCGATACCAAATCCGGTGGCAAGCAGTCTGCTGTTGATGCGCGATTTGTGTCTCCGGGTCTTGCGTGGCGTCTTTACTTTGGGCGGAAGTCCTTGAGCCGACTGCGTCGAGATCATGTCCTCGAGTTTCATCACGACCGTTCCCGTTTGTGATGCTCGTTGAACACCGCTAGGCAGCGGCAGCGCTTCCAATATAGCAGCGGAGGTTTGAAAACGTTTTTTTGGATTCTTTTCAAGGCAAGTAAGAACGAGCTCCTCCAGCTCCTCAGGAATACTCGCTTGTGCATCAATTTTTCGGAACGGCGGCGGGTCGTCGTTGACATGCATTGACATGGTCTCGACGGCATTCTGTCCGAGGAAAGGCGGAGCACCAACAAGGACCTCGAACATCACGCATCCAAGTGAATAAATGTCGGATCTGAGATCCAGTGGTTGTCCTGAACA
>CAZISK010000748.1:0-4556 GCA_964541355.1 uncultured Candidatus Obscuribacterales bacterium | reverse complement strand
CACCAGGCGATCTAAAACAGACACCTTTTCATGAATGATCGAGTCCATCATTTTTCTGGCTTTGTCTGTGTCTGCCGCATTGAAGTAGCGGCGCACACCGATTAAGGAGATATACTGCACCAGGGCATATCTAACATCTTGGCAGGAGGCGATAATCTGCTTGGCTATCACCTCCTTCTTCGCAGCATCTTCGAGATTTCGAAACGACTGCAAAAGCACGCAAGTGAAAACAAGCTGGCATACGAGTGGTAGGCCAAGAAGCAAAAAGATCTGTTGCCGTAGCTTCAAAACTTGATTTTCCTGTCAGCGCCTCAATTCTACTCTCATGAATCGATCTTTTCGATAAGCTCCCTTTCCTTGTTACCCCAAGCGTCGAGCAATTTCTCCACACTCTCTTTTTTGATCCTGTGCATTTTCAAAAGGAGCGTCCTTAATTTGTCAAACTGTTTCTGCACGTTTGTTTTATCGCCAACTCCGGCATAGTGCTCGGCCAACCCATGGATTCGAGCCTGATAAATACCGTTGAGAATTGAATCATCGTTGAACATGTCCGGGGCCGGTTCTACAGAGTCAATTATTTTTTCAGCCTCGGCGTACTTCTCGAGATGGACCAGCACCAGGGCATACAGACTGTTGTACTGGATCCAGGCAGTGTCCCGATTGCGCTTTTCAGGTGCAACACATTTCTTACACGCCATAATAATTTTTGCCATGTCTCTCTCGACTGAGGCGTCCATCTTGTTCGCATAGATCTTGGGAATGACGTGAGCGGCGGCAAGTGGTGCATAGATGCGATACGCATCTGTATTCGGAAAGTTCTTTTCCAAAATTCCGATGGTCTCCTTCAACATGGCTACCGCTGCCGGAGACTTGCTTTTTTCCGCCATCTGGCATGCTTGAGACCATTGCAAAATAGCACTCAGATCATCGACGAACTGGCGACGAGCGCGAAGTATTTTCCACGCTGCCATGAAATCGTTATGCCTGAGCTGTTCTACCGCCAGTAATCTACTCGTAACACAAAACTCCTCGATCCAAAACTTACAACGATATTTTGTCGAAGATGGAGGCTTTCTGCCGAGCAGACCTTTGAATCGCGAAGCAATTTTGTAGCCCTCGTCGAAGTGTCCATTTTCAAGAAAGCACGTCATCAGCGCATGCTCTTCTTGCAGAGAGGTGATGCTATTTTCTTGAAAAAGAATTCTGGAGATTCGAAGCACCTCTTGTTGGTTGGCGATACTATCGCTGAAGCGCGAGAGCGCTCGGTTGAGGTCTCTCTGCCGGCGCCAAAATCGCATTGCCAAGGCCGAATCTCGAACATCACCAGATTTGATGTAGCGCTCCGCGGACTTGAGCATCTCGTTGGCCGCATCAAAATTCTTTGCCCGCAGCATCATTTCAGCCATATTGATTTTCAGGTTGGCCGACAGCTCCTGGTCTTGATCTGACTTCAGGCAATCAAGCGCTTTTTGATAACTTTTATAGGCCTCGTCCGGATGACCACCTTTCTGAAGCAAATATGCTTTGCGCGCATGCAGGATCCACTCAGCCGCTGCCATGCTGGGATGGATACATACTGAAGAAATCAGGACGGTAGCAAATACGGTGATGAATCTATGAAGCAATTTGGCCGAAATGCCTGAGGGATCTCAAGCAATTATGACACGCTCTCGCGATCGAGCATGCTAAGCTCGCAGACCCGATTACATGCGTCGCGACTGCGATAGAGATGAATTAACCGAATTAACCTGTTGTTCTTCGAGCGCAGTTTTGCAATGTCGACTAGAAGTGGAATAACCCCTTCCGGAACATACATATGCAAGTTGAGGGAAAAGCTTTTTCAGTCGGTTTAAGGCTAATATATCCAACGTCGGTCCCCCGCAGATTGGAGTCAAAATGGCCAGGCTCAATTCGGAAGATTCGGAATACAAAAGCTTTTTAGAGATTCGCGCCCGTGGCTCGGTGAGCGTCGAGGTCGGCAAGAGCGATGAACAATGGCAATTTTATTCCCTCGCTCTTGGGCACGGAGCAAGGATTCTCCTTTTCACGAGCCCTTCGGAAGAAAAGCTGGCCTACCAGGGCTTTATCAAAAACGTTGAGAATGTCGCAGACGGCTACCTTTTCTGTCGCACACCCAAAGACGAAGTCGCGCAACTGATAGAAGCGCTGGAAGGATTTGCGCAAGGAGACGCGCCCGTTTTTGGCTTTGAACCGCTCGAGCCTTGCTTTGAATTAAAGCTCGAACGCCGCACTCCAGATGAGATACGCCTAACCATTTTTATCGACGAAGGCAATGTCCTGACAGATGTAGCGCGCTGGGACGCCCTGGGTATTCGATTTTTCACTACCAAAGGTAAATTGCTCGCGTTCACAGAAGAGCTAAGACGCGACTTCGCCTGCTAGAATGCCCTTTCGGCACTTAATAATAAGCTTCTGGCAGTTTGTAGATGCCAGAGGAAAGGAGCGTTTTATGTCAAAGGTAGAGACACAGATTCAAGTTAGCTTGCCTGACGGTAGCAAGAAAACTCTTGAAGGCGGGGTTACGGCAGCTGATCTAGCGAAGTCAATCGCGGAAGGCTTGTTTAGAAAATCTGTGGGAGCCTTGATAAATGGTGAAATCAAGGACCTTTACACGCCACTGCGTGACGGGGACGTAGTCAAAATCCTGACGCCGGATAATCCGGAATCGTTGGAGCTCTTGCGCCACTCGACCGCCCACGTCATGGCAGAAGCAGTTCAGTCGCTCTTTCCGTCGGCAAGGATTGCCATCGGACCGACCATTCAGGATGGTTTCTACTATGACTTCGAGATTGCGGATCACTCGCTGACCCCCGAAGATTTAGAAGCTATCGAGAAGAAGATGGCTGACATCGTCAAAGACAATCAGCGCATTGTCAGATTCGACATTCCTGATGTTGAAAAACAGATTCAAGATTTTAAGACCCAGGGCGAAAAGTTCAAAGCAGAGCTGCTGCACGAGCACCGCAATGACTCACCGACGCTCTATTTGATGCAGGATAAAGATGGAAAAACGATCTGGAACGATCTCTGTCGAGGTCCACATTTGCCCGCCACTGGACTGATCAAAGCGTTTAAACTGTTGAAGGTCTCCGGCTCTTACTGGAGGGCTGATGAGGATCGCGAAAAAATGCAACGCGTCTACGCCACCTGCTGGTGGTCGAAAAAAGATCTGGATGATCATCTGACCAGACTCGAAGAAGCTGAAAAGCGAGACCACCGCAAGCTGGCTAAACAACTGGATCTCTTTTCTGTCCATGAAGAAGTTGGACCTGGTCTAATTTTCTGGCATCCCAATCTTGCCACCGTACGTGATACTATCGAAGACTTCTGGCGGCAAGAGCATCGTCGACGTGGATATCAATTCGTCTACACCCCGCACATAGCCAACGAACAGCTGTACAAGATAAGCGGGCACCTGGAAAATTACGCCGAGAATATGTACTCGCCCATGGACATCGATGGCGAAGACTATCGCTGCAAGCCGATGAACTGTCCGGGTCACATCATGATCTACAAGAACAAGCTGCGCAGCTATCGCGATCTGCCGGTCAGATACGCCGAGCTCGGTACCGTCTACCGCTATGAGCGCTCCGGAGTATTGCACGGCATGCTGCGCGTCCGCGGGTTCACACAAGACGACTCGCACATCTTCTGCACACCAAGCCAGCTCGAAGGTGAAATCAATGGCGTTCTCGATCTGATTGACAAGCTGATGACCACCTTTGGCTACACGTACAAAGCCTATCTCTCCACCAGACCGGAGAAGTCTCTGGGAACGGATGAAGAGTGGGAGATGGCGACCAGCGGTCTGGAAAACGCGATGAAAGCCCGCGGTATGGACTACGAAATTGACGAAGGCGGCGGTGTGTTCTACGCACCGAAGATCGACGTGAAATTATTCGACGCAATCGGCAGAGAGTGGCAGGGACCCACGGTTCAGGTCGATCTCAACCTGCCGAAACGGTTCGACGTGACATACATCGGAGAAGATGGCAACAGGCATCAGGCGGTGATGGTTCACAGAGCGGTACTGGGGTCGATGGAACGCTTCTGCGGCGGACTGATCGAGCACTACGCCGGGAGATTTCCTCTCTGGCTGGCGCCGACACAGGTTGCGGTTCTTCCAATATCGGACCGGCATCAAGAAAAAGCACAGGAGTTGGCTAGGGATCTCCAAGCCCACGACATCCGCGCCCATCTCGATGACCGTCCTGAGACGATTCAGTATAAGATTCGAGAAGCCCAGCTTGAACAAACTCCATACATGCTCGTAGTGGGCGATAAGGAGATTGAGGACGATGTTGTGGCAGTTCGCCATCGTCAGGGTGGACAGGCCGGCACGATGAAGTTTTCAGAATTCCTCGAGAAGATCAAGACCGAAATCGCATCCAAGCAGCAATAGAAGCTCTTGGGTAGTTGAAATTGCAAAGAAAAACTCTTGTTGTTTCAGCAAGAGCAAATTGACGCGCACAGTGTCATTCATCGCCTCGAAAACCGCAGTTCGACCGATATTGCGAAAACCTAATAGAAAAGAC
>CAZISK010000747.1:0-4561 GCA_964541355.1 uncultured Candidatus Obscuribacterales bacterium | reverse complement strand
TAGCCGAACGTGTCGTTGATCCTCTGCAAACCGTCGATATCGAATATGGTGAGCACCTGCGAGAACTTCTTGCTGCGAATGCGCACGCTGCGCTGAGCGTACTCCATGAAATGGCTGTGGTTGAGGATTTGCGTTAAGCCGTCGTTTTTCAAAAGCCGTTGGAAGATGCGGTATCGCTCGATACGCCCGGCAACCGTAGCGACCAGAAGTTGTGGGTTGACCGGCTTGATCAAATGATCGTCTCCGCCAGCGCGAGCGCTTTCGATATGCGCCTCGAGCTGGTTCTGAGTGGTGAGAAAAACAATAGGCATTGTGGCGAAGCGCTCATTTTGCCTGACGAATTTCGCCAGGTCAAAACCGTTGATCTCGCCCATGATAATATCGAGAAGTATTAGATCTGGACAGAAGGTAAGCAGCGCCTCTTCGAATTTCTTTGGATCTTGAACCCATGCCAGATGATAGCCGGCCTCCTCTAATGTGTTGACGAAATAAGAGGCCTGGTCTGAGTCGTCTTCGACCGAAAGAATTCGATAGCGTTCGGGCTTGCCTCGTTCGAAGAGAAAACGTAGTTTCTGGACGATGACGTCGACTTCGACCGGCAATTCGAAAAAGGCGTCGGCTCCGGCTTTTATAGCGGCGATTTTGTCTAGAAAGCCGGGCTCTTCACTGAGCAAAACTACAGAGACACTTTCGCCTCCAGGCAGGGAGCGACACCCGGCTACGAGGTCATAGCCGTTGCCGTCTTTGAGCGGCACGCACAAAAGCAGCCCTGCCGGCAGAGAAGATAAGATCTGATTCTTAGCCTCGTTCCAGGTCGGGCAGGGGCGCACGCGCATGCCGAGGCTGTCGAGGCGTTGGGAAAGAGCATTCAAACGATTCTGGTCGCTGGACACGACAATTACATCGGGTCCCAGTTGCGTCACCGGATTTGGTGCCATGTCCGGATTCCACACAGCGGCCGGCACGAAATTAGCTCCGCTTTGCAGTGGCGCTATGTGATGACCGCTTGTCGCCTGAGGAGCCATCTCTGCTCTTACCGAAAGAGGTGGCTGCGTGTGCAAAGGCGGTTGCGAGCTCATCGGCGGCTCAGCCGAGCCGGTGCGCGTCTCCGGTGGTTGATAATTCGGCGCTTTGGCGCTTAAAGGCGGTGCGCTCATCGGCGGACCACTGTTGCCGCTCGATATTGGAGGACCATCGGACGGAATACCGTGCTCGTTGGTTGGACCCTGCGCCTGCTCGAGGACAGACTTCATCTGTCCAATCATGTCGCGAAAATGCCGCCAGTAAACAATGATATCGTCAGGCTGACTTTCGAAGATATTCATGCAAAGTCTTTCGCCCGATTGAGCTATGTTGGCTAGGTCGCCGAGCTGATGGATTCCGGCGCTGCCTGCTAGTTGATGAAAATGCTCATGCAACTGTCTGAGATTATCAACATCCCAGGGGCTCTGTGCGAACCGATTGGCATGAGATTCCATCGGTGCCATTCGTTCTAGGCAGCGTGTGATGTAATTTTCTCGCTGCTCCTGCATTTTTCCAGAGTAACCTTGCATCTGACCAGTCTTTAAGCTCCCCTCGTTTCACTCAAACAGAAGTTTTCAGACATCCACCGTTAATAGTAACTCAACCTGCCTGGTCAGGTCTTCTAACTGAAACGGTTTGGCAAGATACTTGTTCGCGCCTGCTTGAGTACATTTTTCCTCATCGGCGCTTCCGTGCATACCTGTCAGCATAAGGACCGGCAACGTACCGCCCTTCTGGCGATAGCGGCGGCAGACCTCCAGACCGGTGATAGCCGGCAAATTCCAGTCAAGCACCACTATGTCGTAGGTCTCTTCGCCGAACATCTTTTCAAGGGCCTCGGCACCGTCGGCTGCGTGGTCGGCCACGTGACCATTAAACTGAAGCCAATCAAGGAGTGTGTTGGCAAGAACGTAATCGTCTTCCACGAGCAGAATTTTTGCCACCTGACAATCTCCTGGAATAATAACCATATCCTACTGTGAATCCAGGCAGGGCGGCCAAACTTGGAATGGGGCTGTCGAGAACTGTAAACGCCGGTCAGTCCGGAAGAAAGTGCCTCTCCAGGCTTTCGACCAGGCCCTGTACAGTGTGGGGTTCAGCCTCTACGTCCACTCTGCCGAACAGCTGCCGGGCCGTACTGCTTGTAACCGGTCCAATTGTCGCGATAAGGATGTTGCTTCCAAGCGCTTCGGTTGACCGGCCACGCGCCGCTAGCTCAAGCAAAGTAGCGAAGTTCCTGGCGCTCTGAGCACTTGCCAGCGTAATCACGTCTATTTTGTTTTCCGCAAAAAGCCGAGCCAGATCACGGGCAGCCCTGTCCGGAGGGTTAGGAAGCGAGGCTTGATAAGCGTCTACCGCGTCGACGAAGGCACCATTTTTGCTCAAAGTATCGGCGATTAAACTTCTGGCGGCGCTGTTGCGCGGATACAGAAATCTCTTGCCTTCGACCGCCACTTGCGAAAGCAACTCGGCAAGTAACGATTCGGCCACGAAGCTGCTCGGTTGAAAATCGACTTGGAAACCCGCCTCAATCAACTTCTTCGTGGTAGATCGACCTATGGAGGCGATCTTTCTCGACTTTAGAACCGACAGATCGGCACCGAGAGTGGTGGCTCGTTCGAGGACGATGGTGGCGGAGTTGGTGCTGGTGAAAATAATCCAGTCGTATGAAGAAATTGCACCGATAGCGGTATCAAGGCGCTCCCAGGAGTCGGGTGGACCGATAGCGATGACCGGCAGATCCAGAGCCAGTGCTCCCCGCGTTGCAAGCTCTTGCTTGAGCTCGCCGGACTGATGCGCGCTTCTCGTAATCAGTACCGTGATGCCCTTGAGAGTGCTCATCTTCTTTTGAATGGACCTCGTCGTGCGGCTCTTGCCCGGTCATGGACGACTGTTCTGCGACGTCATGGCGGCGAGATTTTGTTGGGAACCGTCAGTCGAAGCTCTTTCACAAGCGGAAGGGCGCCGTTGTCCAGCATCTTGATCGCTAGCTCTCTTCCAAGCGAAGCCGCAGCGCTGACGCCGCCTGTAATTCGCATCCTGAAAACCTTTTGTCCGTCCAGGGCAGCTATGCAACCGGTGACGAGCAGTCGCTCTCCTTCACAGCGAGCCAGGACGCCAATCGGTACTGAACAACCGCCGCCCAACTCATTTAGAAAAGAGCGTTCGCAGGTCACCTCGGCTCGGACGGTTGGCGCGTCTATGTGCAAAAGTTGCTCGAGCAGCTTCGTATCGTCCGATCTGCATTCCACAGCCAGGGCGCCTTGACCGGCAGCAGGGGTGAGAATGTCCGGGTCGAAGATCTGGCTGACTTTCTCAGTCAAACCGAGTCTGATCAGACCGGCATGGGCCAGCAGTGTGGCTTCGCAGAAATCTTCGTCCAGCTTTCGCAGTCGCGTGTCGATGTTGCCTCTAATGTCGATGAAAACAACGTCGTTACGGAGCTCGGACAGTTGAGCTGCTCGGCGCCGGCTGGATGTGGCGATCCGAGCATTAGGCGGCAACTGTTCGAATGTCAAACCGGTTGCCGTTGCCAGAACATCTCGCGGATCTTCTCGCTCCAGGACCGCCGCCAGCGTAAGCTTCTCGGGAATATCGGTAGGAAGGTCCTTCAAGCTGTGCACGACGAGATCGACCTCATTTTCGAGTAGCGCCTCTTCCAGCTCTTTTACAAATACGCCTGTCGTGCCTAATTCGGCGATCGGCCGGTCTCTTTGTGAGTCACCGCGTGTGGTGACTGGCACGACTTCTATCTCAAGATCGGGAAAGTGTAATCCGAGTTTTTCGACAACAATCTCAGTCTGCCGACGGGCTAATTTGCTGGCTCGTGTTCCGACGCGCACTTTGAATACTTATCGAAAGTCAGTTTTTGACATAATTTTGATCGACTCGCTGTTTTCGATGTCGCTTGGTGCTACCGGGCTCATCGAGCGGATCCAGGTTGAACAGCGTGCGAAGCGCTTCGGCCTGCTGCTTCAATACCTGGTAATCCTTTGTGGCCTTGAGTTGTACAGTCGGGTGATGAAGGATTTGATTGACGATCGCTCTGCTCACCGCTTCCGCTTCCTCTTTCTGGCGGCAACCGCTCGGTGGTGCCATGCCGCTTGCGCCTTTCGAGATCTCCTCCATCCTTATCGCTTCGATCTTCTCGCGCAGTCCGGCGATAGTCGGAACGACGATTCGAGATCGCTGCCAGTTGTGAAACTCGTCCAGGCTCTCGAACACTATGGCTTCAGCTTCCTCGACGAGAGCTTCACGTTCAGCCATGTTTTTCGTGACGACCGAGGAGAGATCGTCGGCATGCTTCAACGTAACGTTGTCGAGCTCACCAATTGTCGGATCCACGTTGCGAGGCACAGAGATATCGATGATAAGGCATTTTTTGCTACTGCTTTTGAGCTTGAGGCGTTCTTCGACGAAATCCTCTTTCTTGAGAAGAAAGCTTGGAGCGCTAGTTGCCACAATGGTCAAAGAAGAATTTGCGGCAAGGGCGTAACGATTGTCGAAGGATTCGTCCAGGCAGAGTCTCTCCACGCCT
>CAZISK010000746.1:0-4563 GCA_964541355.1 uncultured Candidatus Obscuribacterales bacterium | reverse complement strand
GAAGGTCAAGACGGTGAGGGCCCAGGTCGCGGCCAGCGTGCCGAAGCCTGTGACGAAGCACGAGACCGGGGTTACCCATTTCGCGCCGCCGTTATCCTCGTCTTCCACGTACTTCCAGATGCGTGACGAGCCGGGAAGCTTCTTTGCGATGTCGACGATGCCCTGGAAGAAGGGCTTCACGCGCTGCTTCGCGATGTCGTACGTCTTCTTCCACAGCCACTCGAGCCCGTCACAGGTGGGTCTGAGGACGTAGAGGAAGAGCGCTGGTTCCACGATGAAGAACGTCGCGATGCACGCGACGACACTTGCGGGGACCCAGACCAGCACGGTGATTCCGAGCACCCAGCCCAGACCGTAACCGGTCCCGAGTGCTGCGGCTCCCGCGCAGGTGACGCCTAGCAATCCGTTGAGGATGCCACGGAGCCAGCCCTTGTAGGCTTCGCCGCTGAGGTATTTGCCCAGCTGCCAGATCGGGACTCCGACGAGGGCGATTGGGACCAGGAGAACTTTCGGGATGGCCAGCGCGAGCAGGCCAAGGGCTACCGCGATGGCGATCGCGATGCCAGGGTTGAGGAAAGACGACGCGGTCAGATACGCCAGACCGCCGCCCAGCAGGGCAGAAGCCAGACGTGTGCCCAGCGAGGGGGCGTCCGATGACGTGGTAGAGGTGGGATTGTCTTGCATACCAAAGATCCTCTCAGTGTTAGAGCATTGGGCTCAGGTAAAAGACCGGGGGTTGCGCCCGATCTACGACGAGGTGACTGCCTGGCCGGCGGTCCAATTCGAGCAAACCTAGTGAATCCTGGAGAAGCTATACGACAGCTTCTGCTGACGCAGGACTCTAGCAAGTGGGTTGTCGGCAGCTATCTAGGTTGAATCGGTCGGATCGTGGAGGCTTGGAAACGGACCTTCAATTTAGGCAGTTAGCAGAACTGTTTTCTCAGTTGGTAATGAAAAATTTTCCAAGATATCAAGAATCTCTTCTCATGTAATAGGGCAGGCTGTACTATCTAGCGCTAGTGATAATTGCATTAGTTGTCAACAGGGCGCTGTTGTAAGGTGCTCCACTAAGTAACTTTGTATTACATTCAATACAACAAGCGAAAAGCCAGTCTAAATGCGTGAGTTGGCGAGTACAGTTTTTTCGAGCTCAAGGCCGTTATCTCTGAAGGAAAGCTTAAGTGTCTGTTAAAAGCCTTATAGTTATTGCTGTTTGCGACTTCTAAAGAGAAGGTGAAAACAGCATTATCGGTCTCAAGTTTGGCTGCGAATCGCGTTATCCGCTGTAAAAATCGTTGGCCGCAGTCTGAACGAGGTCCTAGATTGAACGCGCATGTTTGTTTCGTCATCCACAAAGTTCGCTTCCTGCAATATCTTTAGCAGTCCGACATTCAGCCATCATTTCGCGAGCGCCCAGTGCTTCCGAGAGGACACCGTTTGTTGAACTGCTTGAACGGCGGACGCCAGGGTGCGTGAGACTGTCTCATCCATCAGTGGTGTCTTGTTTACCGAGGGCAGACAGTATTTGCCCGCAACGCAAAAACGAGGCTAGCATGTCCATGAACAAGGGCTATTCTAAAGAGTTTCAACTGTCCTTACTGCCTGCAGACGACTGCTGCCAGGAAGGTTTGATCAGTGAGATCCGCTACGCGGATGGGTCTGTCCGCCAGTTTGGCTACGACGCCTCCGGTCAGCCGATTCGCTTCGTCGATACCGACGGATCTACCTGGACCCGAGAGAGTGGCTCCAATCAGTGGACCTCGGCGAACGGCGACAGCTTCTGCGGCTCGATCGAAGTGGCACCCTACGGATCGAGGAACGCCGGCTTCATCTTCGTCCGGGTCACCGATGGTGCCTTCATCGTCTCTGAGCGCATCTTGTTCCCGATCGGTATCGCTGTGCTGTGTCACTTCAGCCGCGACCGAACCGAGCTGGAACGGCATGTGCGGCTGCTCAACGGTAAGGTGTTGCGCTTCTCGCGGTCGGGCCGCAATGCGCTCTGGTTCCGTCAGGACGGCGAGGTCGCTCACCAGCCGGAAAACCCCTGTCACTACGGGCTGCCCTGGATGCACCCTGTGGTTGCGCTGACGCTCGCCTGATCGGAAAGTAATGTTTGCTTGGCATCGCCAGCGGCGAAAGAGGCAAATTCACTAATCCGATCTGAGAGCTTCCCATGGAAGCATATGCAGCGTTGCTACTGATTCGCAGGCGCCAGGCGCCCTTCAATTTACATGTAGAGAACTTATCGACAGTTCCAACACCATTGCTCCCGGCTTACAGATTGCGGCGATAACGAGATCGCTCCATCTGTAAGTCGGGATGCACTTGGTTGTTTATTCACTTTTGCCACTCTCCGCTCTCCGATTGTGCAATTATATGCAGTAGTATAAAAACGGATTGCAACGAAGCAAACAGGTGATCAGCCTGTTTGCCTCGTGGGCTCCATGACGGACGAGGGCGACGCTCAGTCGAGGAAGACAAGCTTCATCACCCGAGTTTCGCCTCCGAACTTGAGCCAGCCGCGTTGACCATCGCAGCCTATGAAAGCCATCTCGTAGTGACAGGTGGAATAGTCGCGCTCCGAGTCAGACTCGAAAAGGCCCTGTGTCCCCTGAACCAGTTCCATGTTGTACACGACCTTCCCAGCTTTCTTTTGCTTGACGATGATTGTGTCCCCATCTGCGTTGGACAGCTCTTCATTGCGAACGATGGTCAATCGCTCATTCCCCTTACGAGCGAGTGTGAGCTTTTTACCGAACGCCCCCTTCATCAGGGTGTGAATGTGGTGCGCCGGTACCCATTGCGAGTAGTTCTCATGTTCGCCTGTTACGATCAAGGAGACCCTGATGTACTTGTCGTCGAACGGATCTGGCGATGGAATGACTCCAGGCAGTCCGCGTTCGCGAATGTGTTTCAGAAGCGGTACGAAGCACACAACCGTCATGACCAGCCCGATCAGAGCCGAGATGACGAACAGCGTTTGCGGGCCGATGATGTCCTTCTCGAGTCCTGTTTCCGCCGGACCTTTGAAAAGTCCGAGTAACAGCCGAAGAAGAAAGTGGCTCAACAGAGCCGAGATTGCGAAAACACCCCGGCTGACGGCTACCGTCGCGCGGGTTGGAGTGTCGAAGCGCATGACACCTTCCTTCGGCAGTTTTGCCGGTTAGAGTTCTGGAAACAGGTAAGTGGGATGCTTTGGACGACTTTCTTGAGTCAAAAAACAACGATGAGTTCATTCACACTATTAAGTGTGGATATCACTTTTCAACCTTGAGAAAGTTCTATTTCTCTTTATGGGACTTCTTCCCCATCGCCGAAGAGTTCGCCAAGCTGCTCACGGAGCTTGCTAAAGCATTCATCGAGGAGTAATCGACATCAATCTTGTTAAAACGAATTAGGCTGTGCTTAGTCAAAAGTCTTTCGATATAGCGGTCGAGAGCCAAATTTTTCAGCTCTAGCGCCAGAGCGATTTGAGGAAATCTGAACGCTGTCTAATGAGCATCGTCCAACTACCGGAGAAAAACTCTTCATGACAAGGACATCAGCCACCTTGGAGGAGGCTTGTCTTTCAGCCAGAATCCTCTTGAAATCTCTGAGCAATCTAGAGGAAGCTCTTCGCCGGCAGGCGACCGGGTGGTTTTTGAAAAAAAAATTGAAGAGTCGGAGCTGGCGGTTATACAGCCGCCATTTCAACCGGACTATCTCGGAGCGTCTGTCTACGCGCCCGACTTCTTGCTGGAGCGCCTGGTCTTGTTAGACTTGCCGTATGGCTTCCAGGCTACTTCGCAAACGCCGCCGCCACAACCTGCTCTTTCGGCCTCTTTTTTGCCGGTTGGTAGCACGCTGAGTTCGATGGACTTATTCGGTTGTTGAACGTCTTTGTTAGTGTTAACCAGGGTTTCCGTGTTCATCCTAAGGACTCCTACTAGCCTCGTTTGAGGATCAAAAGGCACGCGGAGAAATGGTCACCCATTTCACGCGGTTAGTGCGAGTTCTGCTTTTGTATTTATTCCCAGCTGTGATTGAGCTATTCACTTTGCCAAAGAAAATCCGATGCTGCCTTCGACGCACATATTAACAGTGTGATACCAGGATGCAATAGTATATATGGTCGTTATCAGACTTCGGCGGCGATCATGGATGATCAAAACCGAGATGGATTGGGGAAAATCTCGGTTTTGAATTCTTGAGGTTTTAAACAAAAAGATTCGTTTTCATTTGAAACGTTTGTTAGCACTGCCAATACAGTCCGTGGATCATGACAATCGGATTTGCGTTAGGTAGAACGGCGTAGAGGATTGTGCCGTCACCAACGTGCCCCATTCGGGTTGCTGTCGAAAGGGAGCTTGCCGCAAGGTCCGCGATGAGCACGCTTACAGGGCAGGATTGTGAGCCGATTTGCCTGGTAGAATTTCTGTGTCAATCTTGAAAGCTGCAGTTTTAGGACCTTCATTGAAGAGTTGTCCCCTTTGCTCGAATAAGCTGAAAACCCTCGCAATTGGTGGGCGAGATAGGATTGCTTGTTCGGCTTGCGATTTTGTGCACTGGGACAACCCGAAGCCC
>CAZISK010000745.1:0-4569 GCA_964541355.1 uncultured Candidatus Obscuribacterales bacterium | reverse complement strand
GTCTGCAATATTCCCTCCCGATACAAGGATGTGGCGGCCATAATGCATAAACTTTCACCTTTGGAGTTAATCACATTATGCAGATAAGCGCTTTGAAAGGTCTACTCGTAATAGGTACGCTTTTGTTCGCCACGACGCCTCAGGCGCTTGATGCGCGCACTGTTGATGATACTCGCCAGGCTCTAAGTTGTTGCGAGGAAGGTGGTGGATGCAAATCCAAGACCGAGAAGTCCGAGAGCGGCTGCAAGTCGAAGAATGACAAGATCAGTCAGGCTTCGGGTACCGAAGGCGGCGGTGGTACTGAAGGCGGGACGGGCGCCGGCGGTGGTGAAGGTACAAAGACCAGCGGTGAAGGCGATAGCGGCGGCACACCAGGCACAGCGGCGACCCCATCCGGCGGTACTGAAGAGGCCGCAGGCGAAGGCGGTACTGGTGGAGAAGGCGGCACTACTCCAGCTGGTGAGCCGGAAGGCGGCAAGTAAAACCTGGATCGGTTAGTTTTTCAACGGAGCGAAGATTCTTCGCTCCGTTTTTGACTACCATTAAATGTGGTGGCGTGCTGAATCGAATCGCTTCTCGAGAAGGCACCATGGGCGGTGTGGGCCCTCAGCGCGGAGTAACGCCCAGACCCGGCAGATCGCGCAGCTCCAGATAGCCGTTTTTGTAGGTCGCTCCGTGAAATGGATCGCAAGCGAGCAGCATCGCTCCATCCAGATCGAGATGATCTACCAGCGGAGCAATATGGGCTGCCGCGGTGATGCCGATGGAGGATTCAATCATGCAGCCGATCATGATCTGCATGCCGTGAGCTCTTGCTGTGTGAATCACTCTGAGCGCTTCGAGCAATCCGCCGGTTTTCGCCAACTTCACGACTACACCGTCGACACAGTCGGAAAGACGAGCCACGTCACAGGACTTTGAGATGCTCTCGTCTGCAAAGATCGGCAACGGCGATTGTTGTCTTACGAGCCGAAAATCTTCGCGACTGGCAAACTTCGGCAACGGCTGTTCGATGAACTGAACCTCGTGCTCATGGAGAAATTTAGACATCTCAATAGCTTGTTTCGGTGTCCATGCACCGTTGGCATCGACTCTAAGCGGCATATCCGGCGCCAGTCTTCTTATCGTTTTGATAATCTGGCGATCGTAGCTGGTCCCTTGCTTGACCTTCAGAATCTTGTAGCCCGCTTCCATCGCTTCACGAACTTTTTTCTCTACCATCTCCAGGCTGTCGATACCGATGGTGAAATCGGTAATCGGAATTTTGAGATCGGCAATGCCCAACATTGAACGGGTAGGGACGCCGGCAACCTTTCCAGCCAGGTCGTGCATAGCCATTTCAACTCCAGCCTTGGCAGCG
The DNA here is from genome assembly GCA_964541355.1 of uncultured Candidatus Obscuribacterales bacterium. Taxonomy (GTDB): domain Bacteria; phylum Cyanobacteriota; class Vampirovibrionia; order Obscuribacterales; family Obscuribacteraceae; genus JADYXR01. The sequence goes on along the minus strand of CAZISK010000745.1, from coordinate 3,209 downwards.
TTGTTCATGGCGATGAATTTGTCCATCGCTTCGGATACAACCTGAATGGCGAACGGATTACTACCAAGAATGTCGGCTTCTCGGATGCTGGAGAGCACAGCCTTTACCGTGTCCTGCGTTTCGTTGTGGTACTTGGCGGGAGCGGCCTCGCCAAATCCTACGTGCTCGCCGTAGCTGAGCTTGACAAGAACGTTGTTCGAACTGACCGAACTGCCCGACGAGATACCGAATGGATGGGCGGTAGTCAGGTTGAGCTCTTCGAAATCAATCTTGATGGTGGTCTTGGTCCCAATCACAGTCACTCTCCTTGAAATTACTTCGGGGAACTGGCCGCCTCTTTCCTTGTTGTCTTGCTCAGCGCTTCCAGAGCGTCAAGGATTTCGCCGACACCGAAGCGCACCGGGTCGGTTGCCGGCAGCCCTGTCGATTTCCTCGCCTGGTCTACGATGGCGCGGGCTTCTGCCTCGGGCAATCCGTATGTATTAATGCATATGCCTACTACCTTGGCCTTGCGGACGAACGAAGCTATCAACTCGTATGATTGGACTAACTGGCTCAAGGTCGGAATCGGGAAGTCGCCTTCGTTGCCGATGGTCGTAATCGTGGCTTTGTGACAGAGCACCAGCGCTTGAGGAGCGGAGCCATGAATCAGAGACATGGTCACCCCGGAATAGCCGGGATGGTAGACGGAACCTTGACCTTCGATGAACAACATGTCGAGGTTCGGCGCCGACTCGACCACCAGCTCCTCAATGGCGCCGGCCATGAAATCGCCGATGATTCGGTCTATCGCTATTCCTCTTCCGGCGATCATAATGCCTGTCTGACCGGTCGCCACAAATCCTGATTTGTATCCGCGCTTAGTGGCCTCCCTATCGAGTTCGATAGCGGCGGTCATTTTTCCGACCGAGCAGTCGGAGCCCACCGTAAGAACGGTGAGTGCATCGACGTGAGCGGCTTTGCCTGAGGCAATGGGCTTTGTATCCGACGGTTTGCGCAGGTCGATAAGCTTCCTGCCATTCTTCTTGGCCGCCGCTACGAACTCCGAATCGTCGGCAAGGAAGTCATGAAGACCGTTAATGACATCTATACCGCTATTGAGCGCAATCAGGATGTCCTCTCTCCAGACTTCGGGCATCCGCCCACCAACAAAGGCGCAGCCGAGCAACATGGCATCGGCTCCCAGTTTGGCAGCTTCCTCGACGGTGGCAACTATAGGAATGTCGTCGCCGACCCCGACCACTTCGGCGGCGGTCTTTCCGGCATGCTGGCGGTCGACTACAGCTACCACCTTGCTTGGTCCGAAGCGAATCACTCCTTCGGCGGTTTTGGAATGTCCGCCGCCGAACTCATCTCTGGCGTATAGAATCAAACGTGTGTCGGTTTCAACATGCATAAAATTTATTGAGTATTCCGTTTTAAACTGTAAGTGAAGATATGTGCAAATTTCCATTTGAATTGCTGAAGGAGGCGACGGATCGCCTCCTGTACCCTAGAATTATAAATGGATGCTTGGGTGGGCCACCTAATGTTGAAGACAATATCTTCTTGACGACTCGAAAGCGTTAAGATTTTACCGCCGCCCGGGGGCTCAACCCAAAACGCGTGCACAATCAAACTAGGGCGTATATATTCAATAACCGTACTATATTCAGGTGACTATGGGCGACGACGCTGAAAACAAAACCGAATCCGAATCTGGAGAACCTCGCGAGGGTGGAAAGAAGGGCGGTAAGACCGACCGAAGCGCACAAGCCAAGGCTTTTTATCGAGCGATGTACGCTGGCGCTGAGCCAGACCCGGAGGATTTTGGTTTGGCTAATAAGCAAGAACAGGAACGTGGGCCGTGTCCTTCCTGCGCCCGTATGCAAGCTGAGATGGCGGACCTTGAAAAGCGTACGCAGGAAGCGGAGAACCATTGGAAGCGCATGGCCGCAGACTTCGAGAATTATAGAAAGCGGGTTGCAAGGGAAAAGGAGGAGTTCAGCGCTGCCGGTGTTCAGCGAGCGATTGAAGCTATCTTGCCCGCGCTAGACGATATGGACCTTGCCAAGACTAAGCTGTCGGCCAATATTGATCCGGCCAGCATGATGGAAAGTCTCAACATGGTCTATAACAGGTTCAATCGATGCCTCGAGCAAATCGGCATCAAACAGCTCGAAGTCATAGGCGAGATGTTTGATCCTGTTTATCACGAACCGGTACAACAGATTCCCAGCAATGCTGTTCCGGATGGAGCAGTCCTACATCAACTCCGTCCCGGCTATACATTCAATGACAAGGTCTTGAGACCGTCGTTGGTCAACGTCGCCACCGCCGTTGGTGAGGGCGATTATGTCGCGGAAGAGGCTAGCGCAGTCGCGGAAGAAGGTACCGCGGAGGTCGCCGAAGAGGGCGCAGGCGAAGAAGAAGTAGCCGCCGCCGAAGATGTAACAGAGGGCTCGGTCGCAGAAGAGTACGCTGGAGAATCGGAAGAACAACCTATGCCCGAAGAAGTTGTTGAAGACGAAGCTGCCTATGAAACGGCTGAGTCGACGGAAGAAGAGTCTGCTCAAACGGAAGATTGGGCTGTTGAACATGCCGGCGCGGGCAACCTCACACAGGATCTTCCCGTGATCGATGTGGCGACAGCTCTTCAGCCACAAGAATTTGAAGAGAAAGAGCAGGCGTCAGCAAGCGAAGAGAGTTAGAGTACTCCCAGCAATCTGACAAATCAGGTATTTGATGAGCAGCGACAGGATAATCGGAATCGACCTTGGAACAACGCACTCGTGTGTTGCCATTATGGAAGGTGGCAAGCCGGTTATCATTGAAAATGCAGAAGGTGCCAGAACCACACCTTCTGTGGTGGCATTTACGCGAACAGGTGAACGCCTCGTGGGACAGGTCGCGAAGCGGCAATCGGTGACTAACCCTTCGAAAACTATACAGTCAATCAAACGTGAAATGGGCACCAATCATCGAGTCACGATCGATGGTGTGCCTCACAGTCCGGAACAGATTTCAGCGATGATTCTGCAGAAGTTGAAAGCGGATGCTGAGTCGTATCTGGGAGAAAAACTGTCTCGCGCCGTGATCACGGTGCCGGCATACTTCAATGATGCGCAGAGACAGGCGACACGCGATGCTGGACAGATTGCCGGTCTCGACGTGATGAGAATCATCAATGAGCCTACTGCGGCTGCCTTGGCCTATGGTATGGACAAAAA
>CAZISK010000744.1:0-4582 GCA_964541355.1 uncultured Candidatus Obscuribacterales bacterium | reverse complement strand
TATGCGAGCGCCCAAATTGTTCACCTCGCGTTCACAGACGTCGTAGTACGAGTCAGCTTAGCTGGGACTGGCGTACGCGGAGTACGGAGCAGGCATCGATTTTCTCCACGCTTTCATGGTGGTCGAGACTTTATGACAACTGTATGGATCACAGGTGACCAATGTTCGCTCCTCAACACGGCATTGAGCGCGTGCGACAAGAAGACCGCGCGCGTTCTGATGGTAGAGTCGATTTCGCGCGGAAACCAACTGCGGTATCACAAGAAAAAGTTGGTGCTGATCTACTCGGCGATGCGCCACTTCGCGTCGTTGCTCGAGAATGAAGGATGGCGGGTGGACTACTATCGCGAATACCCGGACTTCGCTGAGGCTGTTGAAAAACACATTAAAACTCATTCTCCTGAGAAGTTTGTTTGGATGAAGCAATCCGACTTCGGTGCTGACGAACGCCTCGCCGGACTCATCCATGGCTCAGACTATGAAATCACTCCACACTGTAACTTTGTCTCCACTGCTCTTGAGTTCGAGAATCTTCATACGACTGCCGAGTCACGTGTGACCATGGACCGTTTTTACCGTCGAATGCGATTGAAGACGAAACTGCTTCTTGACGCAGACAATCAGCCGGAAGGCGGAGTCTGGAATTACGACAAAGAAAATAGAGAACCTCCTGGCCGAAAGTCAGAAGCCAAGCCAGTTCGTACCTTCCCTCCTGACGACATCACGCAGTCCGTCATAGATATGGTCGACCGCTGTTTCCCAGATCATCCAGGCGACACGAACAACTGGATTTATGCCGTGACGCGGGAAGACGCGCTTCTGGCGGCCGAAGACTTCTTCGAAAAAAGACTGGATCTTTTCGGTCCACACCAGGATGCGATGATTTATGGAGAGCCATTTTTGAATCATTCGGTTTTGTCTCCTTACATCAATATTTGCTTGCTGCACCCGATGGAATTATGCAGGGAAGCAGAACGTCGCTACAGGATCGGTCACGCAAGACTGTCATCGGTAGAGGGGTTCATCAGACAATTGATCGGATGGCGCGAATTCATGTGGCGTGTTTACTGGCGCATGATGCCGGAGTACAAAAAGCGCAACACGCTTGAAGCCAGACAGAGCCTGCCGCGATTTTTCTGGACAGGCGATACATCGATGCGTTGCTTGAATGATGCGATTGGCACGACTATTAAGTACGCATACTCTCATCACATCATGCGCTTAATGATACTCGGCAACTTCGCTCTCATAGCTGGTCTCGATCCGATTGAGACAAACGACTGGTTTGCTTCGATGTATATCGATGGCTATGACTGGGTGATGGTGCCCAATGTCATAGGGATGACATTGCATGCTGATGGTGGCTATGTTGGGACAAAACCGTACGCGGCTTCAGCCAATTACATAAAGAAGATGTCCAACTATTGTAAGGAGTGTCCCTTCAATTCGGAAACCATCACTGACGAGGATTCGTGTCCATTCAACTCGCTCTACTGGGACTTCCTGATACGCAATGAGAAAAGCCTTTCCAACAACCCTCGGATGGGAATGATGATGCGCAATCTCGCTTCAAAAAGCGACCACTGGAAACTCGACATTACCAGTAAAGCAGCGAAGCTTCGCAAGTCCGCTTTTCAATAAAGTAACTCTGATCTTCTGACAGCCTTTTCAAATCGGTAGTGGGAGCCAATCCACTCTTTGCCGCCAGCGTATCCCCATAACTCTGCGCAGGTCGCTTCATGGGAGTATTTACGTACATATCAAATCGAGTATGCACTTCCTGATCAATCACCACTCTCGGTGGCATCGCGCAGCCGTCGTTACGAATCAAATTCAGGCATTTATACTGCGGGGATTACAAAGAAACCGGCTCCATAATCGTCGCAATGCTTTCCGGAAGAAAAGCTGCTGAGGCACTGATCGAAGACTTGTGCCACTAACTTCATTCGCGAACTTTGAGCGATGTTGAAAAGCATTACTCACTGCCACTAGTGTCGCGCCAAAGGCGACGAAAGTATTCGATCGCTTGGTCGCTGGGATACAGTTTTTCATTTGCCACTCTGCTCGAATCTGCCGGAAGCTGCGAAAGAACAATCCTTCGATCCTCATTCAGAATGACCGCATTGGACCAATCAAATAGCGGCTTCAATAAAGGAGATATCACTGGGAGTGTGATGACACCCTGGTATGCTCGAATATAGATGCGTGTCTTTTCAGGCGCTGCAGGAACAAACGCTATGAACTGGAAGAATTTTTGACGCTTGATTGTCAGCAGCCAGAGGTTAGGAAAGATGAATTGAATAGTCGGAGTGTCGCTCTCGTCCTGGTCCACGTAGATGCTGATTCGATCGTTACGGCAATCAATCCGTCTTGTGCCTCTCACATCCACACCCCGGCCGATAGTCTTTCGATGCACGAAAGGCAAATGCGCATAATCTAACTGGTTTTCAACACACCTCGAAATATGTGTAGGCCACTCATGGATTGACTGGTATGAAGAAAGCCCATCATTCAGTTCTTCGAACCACGGAGGATTGTCCGTTAAATTCACGCCTCTTTTTAACCAGACGAAACCATTGCGCTCCATCACTGTGAGAGTTTCCACTTTCAAATTGGGAGCAGGTCTTCCTGTTTCCGGAACAAACGAACACGAACCACTCGCATCAAATTCAAAGCCATGAAACGGGCATTTAATACAGTTCTCAGTCACTTCCCCTAAGCTCAAACTAGCAGATCTATGAGGGCAGACATCGCTTTGCATGTGAAGTTCGCCAGTCGAGTCGCGCCACAATGCATACCTTTTGGAGAACAGAGAGACTGAAAAGGGGTTTTTCCCAATTTCGTCGCTCGAACCGACTATGTACCAGGCATCTGGCACCTTCATATGATCCACTCCTCAGTGAGGCATAGCCGATGGCTCAGGGTCACTTCAATTATTTTTCTTTTTAAACTCACACGAGTTCTATTAAAATTCATGCGATTCAGTTAGTTAAGGCCATCTTACGATCTTTTCACTCCCGGGTGAACTTTATGTGAACGATACAGAAGTTCTTTCGAAGAGCTACTTCTGGATGAAATATTCGCCCGAGACATTCGCATGGCCAGATAACCGAACTAATTTCAGGACAGTGCACTTATTGTGCTGAATGCGCGACATGCGTGGAATCTCATCAGTAGCATTTTTCTTGGCGTAGTTCTCGAGACGTTTTTTTTTTCAGAGAAGTGGTGTGATCAATTTTTCCGTACGCAGAGAATCTTGAGAAAAGATCAAACATGCAACCGCATGGCGATTTTGTTTTACTGGAGTCCATTGTGACATCCGACCGCTGCGGACTTCGTTTGCGAAATGGTCATGACGAGCATGCGTCATATCGAAGGAGGCATAGGGGGGATAGCGATGAATCAGTCAATAAATAGGTCGGTTTTTGTTCCAATATTTCCGCTGCCGATCGTTCTGTTTCCATCAATCGAGTTGCCCCTGCACATCTTCGATATTCGGTATCGTGAGATGGTCCATAATGTCTTGCAGGCAGGTCGTACCTCTCAAGTGAGGGGGCGTTTTCGTTCACGTCCTGTTCACAGGAGCCCATTAGGATGACAGTGTGCAGAGATGAAGGAGACAGCGAATGGCAATACTCAGTAAATTGACGCGGCTTGCAGCTGTAGCATTAGCGCTCAGCTGCACGACCGTCAGCATCGCGCCTGCAATCGCAGAGTGCTCACAAAACAAAAAGGGAGAGAAGCAGATGGAAAAAACGCTCACTAAGGATATTGTCGACACCGCTCAATCAGCAGGCTCATTCGGCACGTTGGTGACCGCGCTGAAGGAAGCCGGACTGGTCGATACTCTGAAAGGAGAGGGACCGTTCACTGTGTTCGCGCCGACGGACGCAGCCTTCAAAAAGCTGCCAGCAGAACAGTTGTCAGCTCTTCTTGGGGATAAAGCCAAACTGATAAAAGTATTGACTTTCCATGTCGTGTCTGGGTCCGTTAAGGCAGAAGATGTTGTGAAGCTGAAGACCGCGAAGTCTGTTGAAGGCTCACCTCTCGCGATTGCCGTATCGTCTGATGGGGTTAAAGTCGAAGGAGCGAAAGTCACCGCCACTGATATCATTTGCAGCAACGGCGTAGTTCATGTGATTGATACAGTTATTCTTCCACCGTCGCTGTAACGCACTGGACAGATAGAGAGGAGTGGCTGCGGTGAGTGACCGCAGTCCTCCTTTTTGATCCAAGACTAAATTTGTCAATCTCACCTCGAAGAGTTCACTGATTGGCATTCTTAAATTATCTCCACGAGGTGAAGGTACAGTGAACACCTGCTAAGTTGCGTTCGTTAATCAGTTGAACGGTGGATTTCTGACTTGGCGCCGCATATGGTGGCATTATTGCCAGGCGTCGGTCACCGTTTTTTTTCAGCATATCTAGATCTCTGAGGCGGTTCGAACGTAGCTGCTCTGGGTGCTCGTTTTTACAGCAGTAGCTTGCCAGTATACTGCCGTTGCAACCCTGTGTATGCAGAGTGCAAAAACTAGCAAGAGACTATAAAGCCGCTGACGGCGTAACTGCACTAGCCAACAGA
>CAZISK010000743.1:0-4591 GCA_964541355.1 uncultured Candidatus Obscuribacterales bacterium | reverse complement strand
GATGATCTTCGGACTTTCCGAATTCATGTAGCAATTGGGCGCAAATATCTGAAAGAGAGCGCTACGCGAGATGGCTGGCTCAAAGCGACGCGGCTGTTGGAGATGGGGAAAAGCGAGGCAGTCAAGCATAAATATACCTGGCCGGATGAGGCCTATACCTGTTATGGACTCTTAATGCAGGCTTACGATAAGCTGGGCAGAACTGAAGATGCCCTGAGGCAAGCCAGGGTTCTCGAGCGCGCCCTTATGGAAGATGTTCGATGGCCTGACGATAAAAAGTTACGCTTTTATATGTCCGCAGCTCTATCCTGCATACGAAAGCACCAACGCTAATCTTGTTGTCTCAGGACTTGTTCGGCAGGTCGAACCAAAAGCACGCCCCCTTGCCCAGCTCCGATCTGACACCAATTGTGCCACCATGAGCCGCGACGATTGATTTGCATATGTGAAGACCTAAACCGCTGCCACTATGCCTGGTGTCGCTCGATTGCTCGAGCTGCTTGAACCGTTCGAACACTAAATTTTGCGATTCAGATGGAATACCAGGACCGGCATCCTCGACTTCGAATCTGGTTGACGCCGCACTGGAGACTACTCGGAGTATAACAGTCTGTCCCTGTTCCGAGAATTTGATCGAATTGGACAACAGGTTGACCAAAACCTGAATAACTCGGTCGACATCGAGGCGACAGTCAGCCTCACTGTCAAATTCCTGTTCGAGATTCACCTCTTTCACTTCGGCAATTCCTTTGACTGCGTTGATTGCAGCCGGCACCACGTCATCCAGGTTTGCCTCACTAACCATGAGCTCCAGCGAGTTGGATTCGATTTTCTCGATGTCGAGCAGGTCGTTGGCGAGTCTTATCAACCTGTGCATCTCGGACTCCATCTTTTTCAGGATACTCTTTGGACGCTCCGGAATCTCGCCATATACGCCCTCAATGAGAAGCGTCACGAAGCCGGTTGCACCGGATAAGGGAGTGCGCAGGTCATGACTGACCATGGCCACCATTTCTCTTCTTACTGTTTCGGCCCGGCGTCTTGCGTCGGCCATCTCTCTGAAAGAGTGGTCCAGGGCAGATATTTCATCGCCGTTGGCCAGTGGTTCCAACAGCTTTTCGCCGGTTGAAAATCTCTTGATGTTTTCCATCAACGTGGAAAGTCGTTTCACCGTAGTACCGCTGAAGTGAATCGCCAAGACGAGTGCCAGACCGATGTTGATTGCGGCGGCGATGGCAGTGGTCATTTTAATCGCCTCGCGATCGTGTATCGAACGCGGCTGCACTTCTTGGACCGTTTTTCCGTAGTGCTCGAGCAGCGCGTCGATGCACCGGCTATACTCCCGCGTCGCATGCAAGACCTCCATCCAGAAATCTTTGTCATGAAGGAACTCGACGAAGTTGTAGTCGCCATCAGGCTCCATCGCTTCGTTCAATTGCGGAATCAAGCTCACCAACTTCCCGATGTATATCGCCGATTCGTTAACGAGTGGAATCACCTCTTTATCGTTTTCCACCAACTGCTTCAGTTTTCGGCAATTTTTCTCGACTTCACCAACCTGATTGATGTATTCGTTTTTGTAGGTATGATCGATCTGGAGGCTCTGCAGAACGAGACTGGAATCAACCTTGACCATCTGCTGCTCGATGGTGACGAGTAGCGAGATAACAGCCTTTGCTCTTGCCTCTTTGACGAGGGCGGACTCAAGGTCTGAAATCATAACGCTCAGGAAGGCTATGAATGTCAGCTCGACGATTAGAGGAATGGCTACAAGACGAAGGGCTTGATGCTTCAAAGTGCCTTGTCCTGGAAACTTTCCCTTGGCTTTGATTGCCAAAATCCACACCTATCGGAATGATGGTTGGTATTATACGGTAGCAATGGGCAACTGTAGAGGGAGGGAGCAAGTTTTAAATTGGTTAAACTGAATAGATGAAGCTCATTTATGTATTATCAGTGCTCGGACCGCTAATCGGTATGCGGGTGGATGCGGCCGAGTTGTCGAAATCGTGGGCGGCCCAACAATCGAAGACCTTTGCCCTAGGACCCTCGACGACATGGGCCAAGCTTGCCAGGCAGGGTACTCGTCAATTCACGATACATAAGTTGGGCCTTGCCGAGCAGCTTTTGCGAGAAAGTCTCGAAGTCGCTCAGTCAGCCGGGGTTGCCGACGAACGGTTGATCAATTTGCAAAACAGTTTGACCGAAATCCTGATTGCCCAAAATAAATTTTCCGAGGCAAATGGCTGGTATCACAAGAGTTACGACAAGATAAAGCAGCTCAAACTGGAGTCCGAACCGATTGCATTCAGGACATTGTCTCTTCATGCGATCATCGTAGATGGAGTCGGTTCTGAAAGTGATTCTGTTATAGAACGGAGAAACTTGCTGGCTCTGGCAAAGCGAATCTTTGGCTCTGATTCACCGGCCTATAAGGAGTGTATGTTCGATGCGATGGACTATGCGCTCAATAAGAATCTTATCGACGAGGCGTTGAATTTGTATGCGCAGTTGAAAAAAGAGTATGACGGCAAGGCTTGTGTGAACGCTCGCTTGTTTGAGTGCGTGGTAAGGCTTGGTTCCAAAGCATATGACAGAATTTGGCTGGATAAGACTCAGCGTCCAGTGACAATAGAGATTCTCGAAGACGCTGGAAAAGCCAGTGCACCATTTCTAAAATCGAAGTCGGAGGTGGTTTTCAACTGCTATCGCATGCTTGTCCTGACATATACTCATGCCAACAATGTGGAACAGGCTGTAAGGTGCGCTCGGCATCTAATCAAAATCGTACCGAGCCATCCGAGCTGGCCTAATCCATTTTCGCAAGCCTGCATGGGAACTGCATACCTCGCACTCGGGCAACGGTACCAAAATGAGAAGCCCGCCGCGGCTATCGAGTACTTTAAGAAAGCCATTGAACACTTTTCCCATGCGCCAGTCGACTACTACGCCTACGATCATTCCTACTGGGCAAAGGTTGGGATCGTGCAATGCTTAATCAGATTGCAAGACATTGATGGGGCTTGCAAGGTCTTGATGCCTATTAATCCTGATCCGAAACATTCCTGGTTTCTCAATGCGGTGATTTGCGATTTTCTCATGCAAGTGGCCGACGCAGCCGCTAACAAAGGAAACATAAAAGCAGCAAAGAAATTTTGTGCACGTGTCTCTGCATATATGGGGACGGAAACGAAGACTCCGCCCGAATTTTTCGAGATGTGGCGATATCTCAAGGCTCAACGAGACAAACTCGAGAAGCGGCTTGCTCCTCAGAAAAGTGCTAAGGGATGAGCTGTTGAAATTGGCATTAAGTCGGCTTTCCCAGCGAGGTTTGTGATTCGCCTTCTGGAATCATAAGCCAGAAAGTGGACCCATGACCCAGCTCGGAAGTGACACCAATTGTGCCACCATGCGCCTCCACCATAGCTTTGCTGATGGTCAATCCCAGGCCGCTGCCGGTCCGTTTAGCTTCCAGCTCTTGATCGAGCTGCCGGAATCGATCGAAAACCATGTTGATCGACTCTGCCGGAATTCCCGGACCCTGGTCTTGAACTTCGAATCTGATCGTGCCCAAATCAGTGGAAACTCGCAAGTCGACATCACTTGCTTTGCCGGAGAATTTGATTGCATTGGATAACAGATTGACCAGAACCTGGATAATCCGATCGGCATCTAAGCTCCAAGTCAGATTGGGCGGATACTCACTTTTCAGATGGACCTCTTTTATTTCTGCAATTCCACGAACGGCATTTATAGAGCTGTGCACTATTTCGCCAACCGACTCCTTTTGGATATTAAGCTCCAGTTGTCCAGATTCGATCTTTTCGGCGTCGAGTAAATCGTTTGCTAATCGAATTAGGCGTTGTAGTTCAGACTCCATTTTTGAAAGGACGCTGTATTGTTTTTTCTCAATCGGTCCGTAGACGCCTTCGAGAAGCAGAGTTACAAAACCAGCTGTCCCCGAGAGCGGAGTGCGCAGATCATGACTTACCATTGCCACCATGTCTCGCCTTATCTGCTCGGCACGTCTGCGAGCATCAGCCATTTCGCGGAACGCTCTGTCCAGTGCGGCAATCTCATCAGCTCCGGTAATTGGCTCAAGAAGTTTTTTACCGGAGCCGAATCTGGCGACGTTGCTCATTAAAACGCTAAGTCTCTTGGCGGCGGTATTGCTATAGATGAGTGCGAGTGCGAAAGCCAAAAGCAGATTGAAGACAAGCATGGCCGCCACCATCGTTTTGATCTGCGCCCGACCTCGGATTTCGGCGGGTCTTGCGCTATCGAGCGATCTTTCGTAGTGAGCTATCAAAGCTTCGATGCATCGTTTGTTTTGGCGAGCATTGTACAGCAGCTCCGTCCAAAAGTCGGTATCATGCAGGAACTGCACGAAACAGTAGTCGCCCATCTCCGGATCGAGCGCTTCGCGTATCGCCGGAGTCATTGCGAGCAGTTTTTTTAGATGCTTTGCACCTTTTTGGATAATCTTACGGGCTTCAGGATCATCTGAAACCAGCTTCGTCACTAGATGCCCTTGATTGTTAATCGCTTTGGCAGTCTTCAGATACTTAGCTTCGACTGAGGGATCGCGAAG
>CAZISK010000742.1:0-4595 GCA_964541355.1 uncultured Candidatus Obscuribacterales bacterium | reverse complement strand
TTCGAGAAGGATCACACGGATAACACTCGCAACGTGTCTATCGCGACCTACATGACACGAGGCTATGCTCGTGAGTTGGCGCAGTTCGATCAACATCTCCGACGATTGGATCTCTCGAACCGCGTGCGTGATTACACGGAGCATGTTTCGGAGGGGCGCCGCAGCGCGGCTGATAATGCTGCAATTGACATGGCTAAAAAGTATGGATTTCTTTCGCTTAACGCTTTTGCACCAACCGTTTTTGCAAACATTTTTGGGATGGATCCTAACTTGCAGGCACCGTTGAGAAGCGCTGCTGATTCCGGACTGATCGGCCGGCTTCAGCGTGCAGGAGACAGGGCCGAATTACTTCCGTTCCCCGCATTCAAATGTCGGACGGAGGACGTCTGGGTTCAGGGTCTTGCGGTCCTAAGCAAGGTCAATAGAGGCGACTCAGTTCTGGCACAGCCGATAAGAGAGAGCGCCGTGGAAGCGATGAATACAGATCCGCGCTTTACGTCGTTGATGGATCGATTGGGCTCGCTCACAGAGGTGCTTCAGGAGTTTAAGGCCCTGTTTCCGATCGGCTCGGATGGCAAGCGCTCCGAGGGCTTTACTGATCACATGCGCCAAACCGGATATTCGTTGGTGCGCAACCTTGACGAACTCACCAGCAGAGCAAACCGAAAACATGTTGTAGATCTCCTCGGGACTTTGAAGGATGCAAAACATCCAGAGTTGAACTCGATCATGAGTTCGCTCGAGGCTATCAAATCGCTGCAGGATGACTATGTAACTCCGGAAGATGGATGCGCCAATGAAAAAGGAAAGCTCCAAACGATGTTGGAGCATGTCAAATCGGAGCGATACGACTCCAACAACTGGGACAACTGGATCAAAAACGATGCCGGATACATTTTGCTGGAAGCTGCGGTTACAGCCGGACTTATGGCTGCTTCCGGGGGAGTTGGCGGGACTGTCAGAGCAGCAACTTGGGGTGGCAAAATTGTTCAGGGTCTTGTTCACGCCGGACGGCTGACGGTATCAATGGCGGTGGCAGACGGTGCGGTACGAGAGCTCAAGTATCATACAGGCAGGGACTCGAAAGGTCAGGTGATTGGCGATGCCACGCGCTCCGCACTATACGGGACCACTTATCACATAGATGATTCAGGATGCTTGCGTCTCTCGCCGACTTTCAGTCAAGCCCTCCATGACACAGGCGATCACTTGCGAAAGAGCTTCGATATGAATCTTCGATTGCTGGGCTTTGGGGCTGTCACCAGAGGGGTCTTGCAGCGAATGACACCTGGAATGACGGAGACTCTTAGGCAGTTAGAGACAGTGCAGAATAGCCTCACCAAGGCACCCGGTCGTGCTCAGTTGGTGAGTCAGTTCGTCTCGGAGTTCACCTCCTTCAACAAAACAAATGCGATGCAGAGCACCATGGCTGCGTTCCTGCAGCATCAATTTGGGTTGGATGTGGATAATGCTGGCCACGTCGCAGGGTACCTTTTAGCTGCTAAAGATGGCTATAAAGGTCATAGAGCAACTCAGAAAGCGCTCGACAACAAACTTTCCATAGCGCACACAGGATCAAGCACAGAGGTAGCTGAGTTCCTGCGAAAGCAGGGAAGAACCGTCAACCTGAAAGAGGGGCAGTATTATCTCAAAGAAGGCAACCTGGAAATTAAACTTGTCGAGATTCCGGTCGGGCGTGAGATTGCTCGAAATGATACCGCTCGTGCTCCCGACAAGTTTTACGAATGGCTGCGTAGCGTTGTCAATTCGCACGGTGCGGAAGTAGAACTGCACAGCGCTGTAGGCAAAAAAGGCCCAGACAAAATCGAAGGTTGGAACCGAGCCTTCAAAGAATATTCCAGTACCTGGACAGACAATGCCATCCTTGAAGGGGAGCTCGCTCGATATTGGGAAGCAGGCACAAAGCTCCTTATCGCGCTTGAAAAGCGAGCAGCTGAGCTCAAGACCCCAACGAACACTATTGAAGACGCACACAAATCCGCGTATAGAGAAGCCCAGCGCGGTATGGGAAAGCATGGCGAGGCATTAGTCGCTTTCAACGAGACAAGCCGAGATATCGAAGCTCATGGACTATCCAGAATGCTGGGTCTGTCTCCGGAACACGTTTTAAATGTTGAAACTACTAAGAATGAATACAACAAGTTGTTGCATGAGCGAGTCAAGGAGCTGACAAACGAACATCATTCCGCGAAAGATGCACATAGCATAGCACTGACGGAAACGGGTACGAGAGTCGCGGATGCGCGAGATGCATTAGCGAGATGTGTTGTCAGAGTTGGTGGTCCCGATATAGCTGCTCAAATTCGAACGACCCTTCGCGAGCGTCCCTTGGAAGTTTTGATGTTGTCCAGAGTAAGATCGCTCAACGCATTGCTGGGCCGGCTGGCGCATCTTGCCGATGTCCCGCCATGGCGGACGAGTATTGTCACGATGGATGTGACCAAGGAAGTCGGATACTACGTACCTGGCGTGGGGACGATGACTCTCAACTCCCATTATTTGGCCAGTCGCGAAGGAGCCATGATGCTGCGCAAAATAGCCGCTCATGAAGCCGTGCATTATGAGCAGGATATCCTGACGATTCGAGCTCTCGGCCAAGAACTTCGTGATAAAGGTGTCGATGTGACTTCAAGTGAGGGCCTGAAACAGTTACAGGTATCATATTTCAACGCGACAGGCTATGACCTTGACCCAGCATTTTGTAATCGAATATTTGGCTATAAGAGATTTCGAAACACACGCTTGACACCTGCTGAGATATCCCATGCCAGAGAGCTCGCTGCGGCTTTGAAAGAATTCAAAATAGATGATCTTAAGATGCTCGATCAAACTTCTACAGTTCGCTCGGAGGCAGAGAGAGTGCACAAAGCTGCGTCAGCAAAGGATCTAGTTGATTGGATTGACGGCGCTGTTGCTAGGGACCGATTGAACTACTGGTTCGGAACAAACGACAAGAAATGGTTATTACGGCTGAAGGAGAGACTTGAATCAGATCCCAACAGTTTTGAAACTGCTAGGGGCGAACTCTTCCTTAAGATGCGAGCGCACGAAATTCAGCTTGAGCAAGCGGGTTATGATCGATATCTGAATCGAATTCATGAACGGCTCGCACGAGTAGAATCTGATGAGAACGAACCCAGTATAGGCGCTGGGCACTTAGGCCTGCGCTCTATTTTAGGGCTCTTGTGGCGATAATCTCACGCTGATTTTCATCTGGCGGACTGAAGGTTTTCGGCTTACTTCTGATGTAAGTAAGTTTCAATCTTTTGTCGCTAGATTGGTCTCAGGGTAGAGGCTGGAGAAATGTAAGGATGGCAGACGTAAGCTGGGAGTCGCCGCGGCCTCCTGAGGTGCGTAATAACGAATTTTTTAATTTCGTGGACCTGTTCAAAGACACCGACACGAAGAAAGGGGACCGCACGAACAATGGTGGTGTGGGCGCCGAGCCAAAGAAGGTAGAGAACGAAGGCGGGGCGGGCTCCGATACAAAGAAGGTAGAGAACGAAGGCGGGGCGGGCTCCGATACAAAGACGGAAAAGAACGACGGCGGTGCAGGCGACGAGATCGAAAAGGAGGGCGGCGGCGGCGATGACGGCAAGCCAGGTTCTGACCATGTTCATTGTGCGCATAAAGAGGGCGACGATAACGATGGCGAACCGGAAAAAGATGACAACTCACTCTAACGATCCGGCAGCTGTCTTCAATTCGCTTGAAAATCTGACCGGAAGCGAAAAGCATGAAGCGTGGTTGCACAATGCTCGTACGATGAATACGGAGCAGATTGCCAAACTGACCGATAGTCAGCTGAAACAACTGGCTGAGTTTGTCGGCGATAGTGCAACAAGTTCCAAAATTCTCACGACGCGCGAACTAGGTCTATTGACTTCTGCGATCTTTGAAGCCACTTCTGGTCCACGTTCTTCCAACCTGCCGGAGGCGTTCATTAGATCTGTTCAGGCTGAACATGTTCGACAATTCTCAAACAAAGCGCTGGAAAATTATAATGAGAAGGCCCAGCGCTTATTAAGCGAAGGCGTTAAGGCGGACTTGAGATCGCTGGTCAATAATCGCTATCCCGATCATATGACTGACGAGCTGGCCAACAGAATCTTCGCCGGAATGCCAGTTGAGAGAGTGGCAGAGTTGATCAGGAGTCGTGAGTCGTTCCTAACAAACTCAGGGCTGCGAGCCTTACTAGGTGAAGTCTATGGCGAGGCTCAACAGACGGATGCTTTTGGTCTGTTGCCTCGTAACGGTTCGGGACGGACGGAATACGTACCGAGGGTCAGAGTTTTGGCGACTAGCCAAGAGGGGCAGGTTCTAGCGTATCGAATGGCCAAACTGCACAATATTGATGTCGAACTCGTTAAACCTGAAAACCTGAAGTCGATGAAAGATGGATCTGTCCTCGTTTTTGACACACCAGCTGCATTGGAGCGTGGCGTCAAAGAGCTGGAGTCCGTCAGATCAAAGTTTGTCGATGCACCTTCGCTTGCCAAACTCCATGATACTTTTAACGGTATCAACTTCCTCAGCTTGACCAGCGCCCTTACTGGTGATGCTGCTGCTATCGC
>CAZISK010000741.1:0-4596 GCA_964541355.1 uncultured Candidatus Obscuribacterales bacterium | reverse complement strand
TGGAATCAGAGGAAGCAAAAGCGTTGTTTCCATCGGTCAATTTCAAAAACAATGCCGATCGCGAAGTGGCAAAAACGACACTGGATGTTATTCGGGATTTCGAGTGGGTTGCGTCGTCTAAGAAACTGAGTGATACCGACATCAAGGAACGGATCACCAAAGAAGTAAAGGCGCGAGTCAATCCATCGCAATTACAAATTGCAGGAACGGCTTATCAGCCGGACTTCGGCAAAGTCGTAGATGCCGTGATTGCCGTGTTTCGTGAATTGACAATTGATGTCCCAAACATCGTACTAATTCCAAAGCGTGATACGAATTTCTGGTTCGATGATTTTGATTTGGACGCGGCAGGCATTAATTTCCAGCCGCAAGGCGACGACATCGTTATCCATCATCTTCGGACAAACCTTCGGGAGACTCTGGCACGAGGCGGAGCCGTTGCTACCGAGGCCAGGGTTGAAGACTACATCATTAGTGCGTTAATATAGCACGAGCAGATCTCCTATGACGAGCATTGCGAGCTGTTATACAAACTGGCTGGCCAGGCAGTAGCAAAGCTCAAGTCCTATCTAAAGAACGAAGAAGAACTACTGAACGTGTTGCAGAATCGGTCAAGGGCGATTGCAGAATTGATCTTCGCGCAGATGATGGAGCATTACCATCAGACGGATTGCGAGTACGAGGTCCGCGTAACCAAAGGATTCACGTCGCTAAAAGAAAATGCGTTTGAACGTGATGGCGGTATCAAGAACTTTCGAGAACCGCTTAAAGACAAGAGTTCGATAAAAAGCATCGTCTTTACCGGATTCACAAAATGCTGCTATCAGTGGCAAAAGTTTCACTCAAATCCTGAACGTGAATTTGCCATGATCCTTGAAGATAACCGCAATAAGGTCAACAGATGGATGAAACCAGCCCCGCGGGTATTCAGGATTGAGTGGAGCGCCGGTGAATGGTACGAACCAGATTTCGTTGTTGAAACTGAAAAGCGCAAGTATCTTGTCGAGACGAAAGATGCGCGCGAGATGGAGGACAAAGTTGTCCGACAAAAGGCAAGAGCCGCTATCCGTTGGTGTGAACACGCAACCCAGCACGAAACAGCTAATGGTGGCAAACCCTGGTCCTATGTACTCATTCCTGACGACCGGGTGACGCTATCAGCGACGTTTGAAAAATTGGCAGAAGAATTCACTCTTACAACTATTGATTGAGGAGGGGGCGATGGCGCAGACAAGTCGAAAGGTAGCAAAGGGCGATTATGACGTGGTTTTCCGGTTCGTCGAGAAACCTGATTCGCCCAATACGATAGATGAGCATTCGCGCATAATCCAAGACCAGGGCGCAGTGTGGCTTGGAAAAGCTGGGCGAGGTCTATCCGCCGACACAATTACGAAACTCAATAATCGAGCTAAGGCTGGTGAACACGCTCGCTTGTATCTGACTGTAAGACGCGGAGCCAACTACGAAACCCACAGTGCCCGGATTGTTGCTGCATCCGCAGACACGCCAAGTTCAAGCGAATCGAAACTAATCCCTAAATACTATCGCGACGAAAACTTGCTCAACTTCGTATCACTCTGGTTCAAACTTACTGATTTGAAGCCGGTTGGCGCAAAGGAATTTGGAAAGCTCACGGTTGCCTCATCAGGTTTGGAGCTTGAGGAAGCGTTGCGGAAAGCCACTGCCAACCTTTTCTTTGTTGTTCGCTGAAGATTTCATATGCGCAAAATTGCCGACAGAATCATATATTCGCCGTCGGATCTGATCGTGTTTATGGAGTCCGAATTTGCCTCATGGATGGATAGATTCCAATTGGAACGCCCTGGCGAGGTCAAAATAGACCAAGCCGACCCGACTCTCGAAATCCTGCGCAGGAAAGGCTTTGAACACGAAGCAGCTTATCTCGAATCGTTGCGCAGCAGTGGCCTGGATGTCGTAGAAATAGCGGATGGTGAAGAAAGCTTCAATGCTACAGTGTCGGCCATGCGAGAAGGCCGCGATGTTATTTATCAGGCAGTCTTGAGCTATGGTGTGTTTGCTGGACGCGCAGATTTCTTGGTGAAAGTTGCAGGTAAATCTGATCTTGGCGATTACCATTACGAAGTTTGGGACACAAAGCTTTCCCGGAAACCGAAGCCTTACTTCGTAGTGCAGCTCTGTTGTTATGCTGAGATGCTTGAGGCTTTACAGGGAATGCTGCCCGATTGTATTGGCGTCGTATTGGGCGACACCAATCAAAAACGTTTCCGGACGGCGGATTTCTTTTACTACTATCGTTGTCTGAAGTTGGCTTTCGAGGAAAGCCAAAAGAATTTCAACATTGATGAGCGACCAATTCCAAACGGCATGGATGATCATGGACGCTGGAACGAACTCGCAGATGACATTCTGGAAGAACTGGATCACTTGTCTCGAATAGCAAACATTCGTCGAGTACAAATCAAGAAACTTGAAACAGCCGGGCTGACATCTCTGAAAGCACTGGCCAATACCGATTTGACCCATGTTGCACGAATGGAGCCGGCGACCCTAACCGCTCTTCGAACACAGGCCAAGCTTCAGTTCGAATCCCAAGGCTTGGTGTGCCCAAAATACTCAGTGATTGCGCACGACGGTCTGTCGAGGCGCGGATTAGCATTACTTCCGCCTGATTCGTCGAACGATGTCTACTTCGACATGGAAGGTTACCCTTACATCGAAGGTGGCCTCGAATATCTCTTTGGCGCAAGCTGTCAAGACAATGGCGACCTACGATTCAAGGCATTTTGGGCACACAGTCGGTCCGAAGAGAAACAGGCCTTTGAGTGCTTTGTTGATTGGGTCTACCAGCGCTGGTTGTCCGATCAAAGCATGCACGTCTACCATTATGGTGATTACGAGATTTCAGCACTGCGCCGTTTGATGGGCAGGCATGCCACGCGTGAGAAAGAAGTTGATGAACTTCTGCGAAATGATGTTTTCATCAACCTTTTCACGATTGT
Source organism: uncultured Candidatus Obscuribacterales bacterium (assembly GCA_964541355.1). Classification (GTDB taxonomy): domain Bacteria; phylum Cyanobacteriota; class Vampirovibrionia; order Obscuribacterales; family Obscuribacteraceae; genus JADYXR01. The sequence goes on along the minus strand of CAZISK010000741.1, from coordinate 1,615 downwards.
GCGCCAAAGCATGTTCATCGGAGCCGAGAGTTACTCAATCAAGAAAGTGGAATTGCTTTATCGCGAGAAGCGCGATTCGACAGTCTCAACCGCGATGGATTCAGTTGTCTTCTATGACAAATGGATCGAAGAACGAGATGGCGATAACGTCGAGTCATCTAAATTACTTGCCTACATTCGTGACTACAACAAGGATGACTGCGATTCCACAGCGCAGCTTGCTGGCTGGCTTCGGAAGGTTCAAGCGGAAAATGCGATAGCCTGGATTCCGCCAAGCGGCAAAGCTCCAGGCATAACTGCTGCTGCACAAGCACGAGATGAAGCTGGTCGATTGGCGCAACTACTATTGACCTCACTTCCGGTGAACGAGGAAGATGCGCGCATTCAAAGACTGTTAGCGCATCTTCTCGGATTCCATTGGCGTGAATCGAAACCGATATTTTGGGCGAAGTACGATCGCCACGAAATGAATGATGCGCAGCTCGTTGATGAACCCAACTGTTTGGGCGGATTACGGAGAACGGACCGACCGCCACAACCAGTAAAAAGATCGCTAAGTTATGAGTACTCGTTTGATCCTTCGCAAGACACGAAGCTCGAAGCTGGAAGCAAATGCTTCTTCGCTCATGACCTGCGCGCCAAGACTGAGATCCTGCAACTCGACCAAGATAATGGTCTTGTTGAAATCAAGATGGGGCCAAAGCAACAGGCCCCTCCAGATAGTCTCGGTCTTATCCCAGACGAATTCGTCGATCCACAAGTGATTGCTGACAGTATCTTACGGACGGTCAGTGATTGGCAGAAGACAAACAAACTGCCGAGCGCTATCGAAACTGTGCTACGTCGACAAAGGCCAGTCGTGAAAGGAATGCCCGACGGCGAGCTGATCAGCGAGGGGACCGATCCACTGCTAGCAATAACTCAGGTGCTAGCAAATTTGGACAACTCCGCTATTTGTATTCAAGGTCCGCCTGGCAGTGGGAAGACTTACACCAGCGCAAAAGTGATCCTTCATTTGCTGATGAATGGTAAGCGTGTTGGTGTCACATCAAACAGCCATAAGGCAATTGCTAAGCTACTCTGGCAAGTCGAACACGAAGCGAAAAAAGCGAATTTCAAATTAAAGGGAAGCAAAGTTCAAAGCGACCTTGATGACTTTGGTATGGACGGCAGCTCTTTTGCTGCATCAACGAGCGTTGATTATGTATTCGGAACCGGCCGAACTCGATTCGACCTCGTTGGCGGGACGGCTTGGACGTTTAGCGAGGAATCGGCCGTTGGTGGAGTCGATTATCTATTCGTGGATGAAGCTGGCCAAGTTTCGCTGGCAAATCTCTTGGGCATGGCGCCTTCGGCGCGCAACATCGTGCTAGTTGGCGATCAAATGCAACTCAGTCAACCAATCAAAGGGGCTCATCCTGACGAAAGCGGTCAATCAGTCTTAGAGTATCTGCTTCATGGAAGACAAACTGTTCCTCCAGACTTCGGCATCTTTCTGTCTAAGACCTATCGAATGCGCCCGGAGATCTGTGAATTCATTTCTAGCGCGGTGTACGACAATCGCTTGGTGGCAACGGAAGACTGCGAAAAGCGCAATTTGATCATGCCTCCAGAC
>CAZISK010000740.1:0-4598 GCA_964541355.1 uncultured Candidatus Obscuribacterales bacterium | reverse complement strand
GGGCGCCTCGGCACTTGATCAGGCCAAACTCTTGGGAATTTACGTTTCGGACCACTGCCAGGCGGTGGATTTGTAGGAAAAATAAGATTTGGAATCGAGAGCATATACATGCCAGATGGATCATTATTGCCAACTGGGTCGTTTGCGACGTATGCGTACAGATTAATGCCACCATCTTCTTCGATTGGATCTCTGTTAATCCATTTTCCCGTACTGGCGTTATATGCCCGCCTAAGGGCGAAGCTTAGTCCACTTCTTTCGTGGAAATAGTAGCCTGAGTACCGAAAGTCGGCATTTACTGACCCTGCAAGAATTGTCACTCTTCCAAAGGGATCGTATCGGTATTGAGCACTTACTGCTCCAGCTGAATTAGTCATCTCTGCCGTTGAATCAAGATCATCGAAAGTGAAAAAGTAGCTAGATCCTGAGAGTACTTCCCCATAGCCGAAGAATTTCGCAACAATGTTACCAATCACATCGCGCTCTTCGACTAGCTCATCTTCCCAATCTCTGACGAAACTTTTTTGGCTCGTTGCCGTCCCGGAAACACGCTCTGTAATGTTAGCGAACCTGCCGTTACCATCATACGTTATCTGGCTATTATTCCCACTCCCCGGATAATTGATTTGTATCGGCGAACAATTGCCTCCAGATAGGAAGACCTCTAGGATTCAAGGCTTATTGCGGCTTTCAGCAATCGTGCCGCTCCCCCCAACGATCACAAATCTATTTGTAGGCGCCGTGTAGGCAGCGAGGCAATGTTTCCTCTCGAACGCGTGGTGCCATTTACGGTATTACCCGCAGTATCCATGCCGGGCACTATGTGAAATCGGAATAGTCAACACCGAGAAGCTTCACGAAATGCGCCGAGATTCTCTCCATATAAACTCTTAGTCGCGGAGCGTTAACGACAACGTAGACGCTAGTCACGTCTTGCCGCGAGATATGATTAGCCAATTTCTTGATTGCGTAGTGCGGTACTTCAAGGTTCTCAGCAGCCGTCAGGAATGTGCGCCTCAAGTCGTGTAAGGTAAAGTTGCATTCGCACTTCATTGCGATGCTCCGAATCGCATGCTTAGAGTCCACCATGTGGCCATGGGCGCTTCTTCCGGAGAAAACAAATTCAGATTGTCCAGCTTCCTTTTTTCGATGAGCGAGCAGCGAATGCAAGAAATCGGTTAACGGTAGACGATGTTCATTATGATTTTTTGCGATCTCAGCACGTATCGTCAGAATTCTTCCTTCCAAATCTATGTCGCTCCACTTGAGTGTGGCCGCTTCGGTTCTTCGCAATCCTGTAAACAACAGCAACAGCAGATAATCTCTTATCTTTTTGTCCTTGTGCGATATGACCACTTGATACCAGTGAGCCAGTTTGTGATCCGGAATTGCGTTTTGCTTCGGTGTGATTCGATGCCAGGCTCTAATTTGTGACAGGCGATCGACCGGATTCTTCTGGAAGATAGGTTGCCCGTCAATCTCATATTTGTTAATGGCGAAGTTAAATAGGATGCTAAGCCGTTCCATAGCGGTGTTCGCTTGCGCTTTTCCTGATGTTCCTTGTCGCGTCACTCGCGTCAGCTCGCGATGTCTCATCTCAACCATGTCTTTGGTGATGTTTGTGATGGGGATGGAGACCCAGTCGGCCATGCATCTTCCAATTATGCTTCGAAAATTCTTGATTGAATTCGGGCGCAAGACCCTACACCGAATATAGTCTTCGAGCACTTCACCAAGCGTGATTTTCGATATCTGGCTCCTCCGTTCATCCTCTATCGGATTTCGGCCGAGTGTAATCTCAGATAGCAGTTTTTGAGCTTCTGCTCTTGCTGTTTCAGGATTCAGCCTGCCATGCCGCCCAATTGTAATTCTTCGATTTATACCATTCACCCGACACTCGACGATGTAGCTGAGCGACCCCCGTGTGACCCGCAATCCGAAACCAATTAGTTTGTTGTCGCGGTAAATAACTTGGCCATGAGTTGGTCGTTGAACCTTTCTATCTATAAATTTTTGACTGATCCTGGGCATTTTGTAACCTCAACTGACGATCGCGGGAATAGGAATGTCGTGTAGGCGCCGTGTAGGCGGAGTTGAAATTTTTTTTGTAGAGCCTTTGCTTGCATTGGCATCACTACTGCTCTCGTGTCCTGAAGCAGTGTGGAAAGAGCATTCGAAGCCTTTGCATCGTTGGCCTCCCAAAATAGAGTCGGGTGGTGCGGGCGGCTTAGAATGATTCTGGCGTCAGGTAGTTGGTGCCTCGATCTTGGGCTGTGGTCTTAGCCCCAAGAGTAATCGTCGAGCCTCCGGATACTACCGATCACTAGTCAATGTAATCGTCTGCAATGTCAGCAAACTGGGATCTGAGTTTCGAAAGGGCGGTGGTCTCGATCTGTCGAACTCTCTCTCTGGTAATTCCGAACAGGTCTCCAATTTCCTGAAGAGTCATTGGATTATCTGTGCCTAAGCCGTTTCTCATCGCAAGAATACTTCTTTCTCTCGGTCCGAGTGATTTCATGATTCGATCTATAAATGCAGCACGCTCGTGTCTCTCCGCTAGAGTCTCTGGCGGGGGGTCTGGAGAAGGCAAAAGCACCGGTTCATCGGAAGACTCGTCTTCACTTTCAAGAGAAGCATCAAGACTCACAACATTGCTTCTTCCCGCAAGTTCCAGAAGTTGATTGACATTTTGTTCAGTACCCAGGTCTGACTCTATCGCAACTTCCAGGATATTGGGTTCTCTGTGAAGTTGCATCTGCAAGCGGTTGATAGATTTCGTGATTCTTCTCAGCTTGCCTCGTACATGCCGAGGAATGTGAATCGCATTGGCAGACGCATCTGCGAACTGAATAATTGCATTTTTTATACACATCGTTGCGTAGGTCGAGAATGCTATCTCCTTGCTCGGATCAAATCCTTTAATCGCGCGAAAGAGCCCCACGGCTCCTACCTGCACGAGGTCCACAAACTCACAATCCTCGCGTGGACGAATGCACTTAAGAATGAGACCCATGCTGTGTTTGACCAAAAGGTCCGTTGCAATTAAATCGCCTTCCTGCGCTTGTCTGATCAAAAGGAGCTGACGGTTTTTGCTAAGCACTTCGTACTTCTGTCGAATCTTTCGCAATGCAAGCTCTGAGTCATTCAATTGGGGCTCAGGGCGATTTTCAGAGGTCGCCTGGTCATCGGCTATTTGTATTTGAGGATGTGGGGAACGGTCCCATTCGTCATTGTTCATCACATAATCTTGAGAAATCTTTCTCGTCAATCTCTCGCTATCTGGCTAATAGAGCCACCCGTGAGTGATTGTCTAGCGGTATCATGCCCACATCACAAAAGGCTCTAACGGAAAACAAGACAATGAGCATGAATTATTACCTGGCGAGTTCCGCTCCTCATACGGATTTACCTGGACTACACTTTCCGCTGAAGCGCGGGATCCAGATCACCGAATACGGTGCAAACTCTTAAGTTTTCGCAATAAAACAACCGTCATGGAAATTTCCTTGCCAAAACCCTTGACATTTCAGATTTTCGGATCCCACAATGAAATGGAGACTGTGCGATTACCTCGGTAGTTTGAAGGTAAATTCAAGTTTCCAAAACCAGGCAGAGAACCTACTTGCCGGGGGGTGACGAGAGTGAGCAATAAGCATCAGTCACAAAAAGTATGAGAACTCGTCTTTGACAAAAAGCTATCTTGCGGGTTGTTTTACAACTGCAAAATGCAAAGTTCTGGTTCAAATCAACAACACTCGTGCGCAGTGAAATAGCTGCGAGTTGGCGCGTAGTCCGTCAACCGCACTAGCGTTGCACGGTGAATTTAGTCCCGCATTCGTCTTGAAATGTTGGCTGACACATTCCTGTACATGTCCGATGAGGCTTGAGATTTATGGCTATCAATGAAAGTTTAGATCAGAATACTGATTTGAAGACGCGTGAGCCAATGCTGTTTTCTGCCTTGCGTAAGGCGATTTCTGTTTTTGCATTCGCCTGTTTTTTACTTTTGAGTGCAACTTCCGATGTCCTCGGCGGGCAATCAACCACATTTACATTGAATAACATAAACACGATCGGAACGGGGACGTTCAGCTCGCCAGGCGCCGGTAGCTACACCGTAAATGGTGCCGGTGCCGCGAGCGGGCTTTCCGGAACAACCGACAGCTTTACCTATCTGAATTTGCTTACGTCTGGCAACGTCGAAATGATCGCGAAATTGACCACTCAGCAAAACACGAATAACTACGCAGTAGCTGGTCTGATGATACGCGAGTCCCTGACCTCTGGTTCGCCGCATGTGACGGTATCAGCATCACCACTCAATGGAATCAATCTTGTATCCAGAAGTACTTCAAACGGTCCAAGTTCAACAATTCTAGGTCCATCAAACGCTGCGCCGGTTTGGTTGAGAATTGCCCGAAGCGGGAGCAATTTTGCCGGATACTACTCCGCCGATGGCTACAATTGGACGCTTGTCGGAAAAAGACAAATCTCGATGTCCGAAAAGCTTTACGTAGGTTTTGCAGTATCGAGTCTGGCAGATCCGACTTTGAGCACGGCAACATTTACCAACAGCGTCTTTATGAGGGACGTTCCGC
>CAZISK010000739.1:0-4600 GCA_964541355.1 uncultured Candidatus Obscuribacterales bacterium | reverse complement strand
CGCAGTCCGAAGATGGATATCAGCCCTCTTCGGTTCGAGCTGTCGAGCTTGTAGTCGCCGACCCTGACATCGCTGCTGATGGTTCGATAGCGCGAGTCGTTGACCTGGTCGAGTGCACCGAAGCTGCCGTATATTGAAAATTGCTGTGAATCGGTTGCCAGATAAGAGACGAAGTAAGGGTTCGCGCTTCCTTGAATCTTTAACTGGGTTATGCTGCGAAGCAGCTCGTCTTCCATAGCTTTGCTGATGGTATCGTCTGCGAACTTGGCCGCGTTCTTAATTGCTGTTGCCGGAGGTTGCGCCTGGGCTGCAGGTGTGGTGGCGTTGACCTTGTCGTCTGATTTGACGGTTGTCGATTTCGCCTCTTCCTTTTCTTCTGTCTTGCCGTTGGCGGCTTGCACTGTTGCTCCGGCGCACAGGAGAAGCGTCATCGAGATTACTGCGATCTGTTTTGCTATTCTCATTCTGCTTACTTCCCTTTGAATGGATTGACGCCGTTGGATGTGGGTGGCGGTAGAATCGGCGGTTTGTCTTGCTCTTTCCACTCTCTGGCCACTTCGACGGTTTTAACCAATAGACTGGGAGATGTTGCCGATACGGGAACCCACCCGGACTCCGCACCACATACGCCACTAAACGTATCGACGTCGTCAGCAGCGCACATTATCGTCTCCAGTGATGCAAGTGGTGTACCGACCAGGTTGACACCCCGCAAGAGTTCATCAGGCTTTCCATCCGCCCAAACACGTGTGACGCGCAGCGGAAGCAGCTGGAATGACTGGGGCATGAAAGCTTGCGTCAAAGCAAAACCGCCGGCGATTTCATCAAAGATTAGACCGTAAGGTTTGCCCTGATGTTTTGCCTCTTCGACTAACTGCTTCTTGAGTGTTTCGTAATCAACTTTTTTGCTGGAGTCGACGATCAGGTTGCCCTGACGCGCAACCGGCTTATTGCCCGGCTCACATCGACAGTGACCGTTGGATTGATTGAAGGCGGTGATCGGACTCCGACCCATGAGAAAGTTCCTCAGAACTCCATTCTCGACGATCGTAACGCGCTGGGCTGGTACACCCTCGTTGTCGAATTTGTAATAACCGACCAGTGGACGCTCGGAGATCTTCGAAAGGGTCGGATCATCAAAGACACTAATGAAATCAGGCATGATTTTCTGATTTACCTTCTTAGCGAAGGTTCGTCCCTCGTCCTCGTCCTTTTGCCTGTGACCTTCTACTCGATGCCCCAGCACTTCGTGAAAGAATACTCCCGAGGCTCTTCCTCGCAGAATTGCCGGACCGACGTAGGGCTCCGCGACAGGCGCTTTTCGAAGACTGATGATTGAGTCAGCCAGAGTCCGTATCTTCTTTTCGATTACGGCATCTTCGGGTAGATCTTTCGGATCGAACACATCGATGCTGTCGTACAGATAAAGAATCATGCCGTCGTTGGCAATCGTGCTTACATTCGTAGAGATGCGGGCCTGGCGATCTTGGGTGCGAAGCTTCGTTCCTTCGCTAGTAGTAATGTAGCGCTCATCTAGATCGATATCCAGACTAATATTCGACTCTGTGATCTCCGGGTATTCTTTGTAAATGGCGGAAAGGCGCCGCAGTCGATCGCGCCAGGTGCCGGCATCGATCGTCGGCTTCTGTGTCTTCTCCAAACTCACCACCGACGGTGCCGCAGAAAAATCTGCCGATTGATCTTCTTCGATGACTTTCACGGTTCGATTCGCTTGAACTTGAATATAATCACGTTGCGCACGTTTAAAGGCGTCATCGGTCACCAACCAAAGCGCTGTTCTTATCGCCGGCTCGTCATCGTCGATAGAAAACTCGACTGGTGCACGCGAATCGAGAAAGTACCTTTCAGTCGGCAGTTCAAAGTCTCCGCGCAACTTATGACTGCTGTCTACCTGCATGTCGCCGACGCGGGCTTCTACATCCAGTATGCGACGACGGCTCTGGCTGTCGCCCTCGATGGCGCCGAACGAGGCGGTGAGGTTGAGATCTTCCGTGTCGTAAACCCGATATCCAAGGAAGTACAAAGGAGTGGAGCCTCTCGCTTTGAGACTTTGATAGCTTCTATCCAGCTCCTTACTCATCGCGTCGAGGAGAACATCGCCTGTAACGCCCAAAGTCGCCGCTTCGCGCCCGCGCTGCAATGTGCTTGGCGACGTAATCGCGCTTGGCGCCCCGCTGTTATTGCGTGTTTGGACAGAGCCGTTGGCCTGGATGGTCGATCCAGCACCGGCCGAAGCTCGATACTGGAACATCAGGGAGACGCTGAGGCTGATCCAGCTGGCAATCAGGATCTTCGACCCATTTAATTTTAGATGCATAGTGAAAACCGAAACCTAGTGTTGGTTGTTTATGGTTGGCATATGCTATCTAAAAACGGTCGGGCGTACAAGCGACCGCAAGTTTTTCATCACTCTTAACATTAAGCCGACTGCGGTTGCTTTATTCATTCAGGTAAGGTTGGGAGAGCACTGTTACGATGACCAGGTCCTGCGATGCATCAGAGGGTCGATTTCAAACGAGGTCTGAGCACCCTTGAGTTGTTCTCCCTGTCTAATCTCCTGGCGCGTATAGCGTCCAGTGTCGCCGCACCAGCGGGTTAACCCTCTGGATACCTGTTCTTCCTCGTTTTGATGATTGAGATGAGCGCTAATGCGTTTGTCATTCTGGAGGAAGGCTCGTGATGATAAGGTGGGATTGCGTGTTTCGTGGAGCCTTTGAAGTCTCGATAGTTCCGTTGGCTGTTGCGACTGTTCTTTTTCGCGTGAAAGCTTGGATACTAACGACTTCGCTAGTAGGTTGATCTTTTCGTACATATAGATACCTTTATAATTGACGAGGAAATGCTTCTCGGTAACTTCCTCTCTTACCAAACTAGCGGATCCACACTCTTAGCATCTATAAGTGTCAGCATATAGTTGTATAGGCAAACCTATAAGTAGGCTAGTATTAAATCGATAGGGTTCTGATTCGGGAACAATGTCTATATATTAGGATGAAACGAAAGGGACTAAAGAGGAAGGAGGCATGATCGGCGTGAATTGCAGGAATTTTTTCATTACAGCTTCATTGCTTGGCTCTCTTCTAATAATGGGATGCCACGGCGTCCAGGTCGCCGACACCTACAATGAAAGAGCCAAAGCAATCGCTGCTCGCGCAAATCTTGACGTCGTACAGAGTGCCGCCGAGAAGTACGCTAAAGAACACCTCTATATGTATCCCACCAAGATTGACGATGACTTCAAGGCCTGTTTTCCGGAGGGGGACCCGGCATCGAAGAAGCCCGGCAAGGCTCCGATTAATCCTTTTACCGGCATTGGCGAATGGCCTGTGATGGGTAAAATCACCGATCTGGTTACCGCTCGCGCTACTACGCCTGAGCAAATCGGTAAGGGGATCATCGAGTATAGCTCTCTCGAAGGTGGAAAAAACTATGCCATCAGGGGTGGTGCTGACACTGGAAAGGCGATGGATGCGGAAGATGCCTCTCACGTGGGAACACTCGTGTTATCGCGAGACACCTATAAGAAGCCGGAAGGTCAGTAGTTATCGGATGGCTTGTCCGGCAGAGGTGATAAAGGCAGAAAGGCTGCCTGGGCAGGTAATCTCATGTTCATTCCAACTGGCATGAAACCAGCGGGTGTCGATGGTAAGAAAAACTGCAGTTCCAGCAAACAACCTCGCTATTTCTTGAACCTCATCCAATAGTTTCTGAAGTCAGAAGATTGATTGGCTATTCTGACCCCCAGGTGTAATTCCTGTTTCCCCACTCGATCCGTCAATTTCTTGAGTGCCTTGTCTAATTCGCGTGATACCACATTCGCGCCAGGATTTTCTGGAACGTTAAAATACTTGATTGTGGTATCAGATTCGTCGCGGTTGCCGCTAGTGTCAAATCTCGTGCTGGTCGACCAGGCAGTCGAGAAATCAGTGGCTTGAAAACAGGGATGTAAGACCAGTCTGGCATAGAACAATATTTTGTCACGGACTGGTCGAGGAAGCGTATACTGAGTGTAAGTGAATTTATTACCCAAGCGGTACGGAGATTCGGTACTGATATGATTTATTCGCATACTCAAATCGTTCCCTCTGGAGCCCTGGTTGGTGTTGGTGCGGTTGCTACTATTGGAGCCTTATTGGCGCCCGGCAAGATGAAGCTACTTGGCGGCGCACTTGTGGCCGGATTGATGAGCACATTTCGATCATTGACTGTTTCGGTTAATGAAAATGAGATTGTTGTTCGCTTCGGCGCGTGGTTGGAAGCGAAGCACATTCCCCTTGTATCCATTAAGGGTTGTTCGACCGCTAGAATGAGCCCGCTGCACGGTTGGGGCATTCACTTCGTGGGCAATGGCTGGCTCTATAACGTTTACGGTCTCGATGCCGTCGAGGTCGAGCTTATAGACGGAAGCAAGACGTTCATAGGTACGGATCAGCCGCGCGCACTTTGCGAAGCGATTATGGGAGCGATTGTTACGATGAGTCCGTCGCCGCAGTAGATGGATGATGTCTGATCTGATCAATGCTGTAATCAAGAAGAAAGCGCTTCCATTTTTCACTATTGAAGTGCGCTCGACCAGCTT
>CAZISK010000738.1:0-4611 GCA_964541355.1 uncultured Candidatus Obscuribacterales bacterium | reverse complement strand
GAAATTGACGCACGCTTGAACGACCGTGGCCACGATTCCAAATGTGAATCCGAAATAGGTCATGAAGTGCGGAACGAACACGTATATAAACATGCCACCAACCACAACATATGCCCAATATCTCAGCGATCTGGGAGTGAACCAGTTGCGGAAAACGTCTTTCGGCAACATCCCTTCCTGCAAACCTTTTTCCTTGATATAGAAACCAAGCGAAACTGCCAGGTACTGGCTGCCGTGGAAGAAGGGTGGTCCATACGACCAGATAAAGTTAGAAGCCATGCCGGAAGACCAACCGATCGCTAGAACGGTGACGATCTGGAGCAATGCCGGAACCGGCATCATCTTGCCTTCACGGTGCCACTTCCTGACCAGCACGGCAGTGAAAAGCGCCGACATCGTGACGAACAAGAAAAGTCCGAGATTGTTGATCCAGCCGGGCAGTCCCCAGAAGGGCACATCGACTCCCCAATAGACGATCGGACTGTACTCTCTGTAACACAGAATGCGCGTGATGATGACGAAGGAGATCGAGTGCATGAACCAGCGATACACTTCGCGCTCGAAGTTGTTGAGATAGTAGCCGCGCTTATAGCAGTAGACTAGCGATATACCGAAGCATTGCCCGACATAGTGCTGGAAGACCCACAACATGTGGATGTATATCACCGTTCCGGCTGCGTCTTTGAATGCAAGCGCGAGCGTTAGCAGAGTCAGACTCATCCACGGTAGATAGTATGCGTACAGCCTGAAAGTCTTCCGACTCTCGGGAGTGGCATATATCCGCATGTAAGTCGCGACAGTATGGGTGTCAGCAAAAAGATGCTGCCCGAAGATACCGGCGATGATGATGAAGGTACCGACAGCGTAGGCTTGTGGGCTGGCACCGGTCTCGATGTTGTTCCAGCCGAAAATAAGATAGTGCATGCCAAAAACGCCCCAGAGCAATCCTCCATAGACAAAGAGGAAATCGAACCAGGGATTGACTATCCACGGATACGGTGCAGTTTTTGCTGGAGCACTGGTGGCAGGTTTTGTTGGTTCGGGCAGGGCTGGCGAACCAGCCATGGATATAGTGCTACTAACCAAGGATACTTGTCCTCACTCATGTGCGGCCACACTACGAGTATGTCTCTAGTATACCCGCGCTTTGGCGCGCTGTAACCAGTAATTAATCTGATCAAAATACTGTTTGATCCCTATGAATGGCTGTCTAAGTCGCGACCTATTGAAGCAGAATCTTACGACAATGATTGTCACGTAGACGCCAGATGGCTGCATCGGTAATGAAGTGATGGTAGTTGACCACACCAAGAACCAAACCGCCGACCATGCCGTAATCGAGCCCCATCTGCATGAAAAAGTGCGGGATGCCGACGTAGAAGAAACATCCTGTCAGAATCACTGTACCGACGTATTTCACCGCCGGCCAACGCAGAACTTCCCGCCCGATTTTCCATGTATCCATGCCTTCCGGCATTCCACGCTCTTTCAGGTAGTACGACAAGCACACAGCCAGGTACTGGCTGCCGTGATAGAAGCCTGGCACGTAGAACCACATCATCGAGTTGGCGGTGTCCTTGGAAAGACCGAGCGCTGCCACTGTAATTATCAGCAACACCGCCGGAATCGGCATGATCTTCTTGTCGAGAATGATTTTCTTCAGGACGACGCATACAAACGCAATCGTCATAGAAATCAAGATCCATTTGGAGGCATTGAAGAAAACTAGAGGGAGCGGTCCCCAGAATGGAATTGGTACTCCGTAGAAGTTGCGAGGGCTGAAATCCTGGAATGTGAGAAAACGAATGATCACATAGCCAGACATCGATAGCATGAACCACCGATAGATCTCCTTTTCGATGTTGTTCATGATGTAGCCGCGCTTGTAGCAATAAATGAGCGATATCCCGAACGCTTGCGCCGCATAGTGCCAGAACACGGTGATCAAATAGAGATAAACCAGAGCGCTGGTGAATTCGGGCTTTGTCAGGCCAAGAACGAAGATCGGCAAGCAAGAGTAAACAAGCCAGGTTCGGTAGAACTTGAAGCGCTTGCGGTCTTCCTTGCTGCCCCAGATCCGCATGTATGTCGCGGTGTTATGAGAATCGGCGAATACATGTTGGGTGAGGAACATGATTGAGATGAGAAACATCGTCAATCCGCCGGCATTCATGTCGACCGGCACCGACCAACCCAGGTAATATACGTTGATGGCCATGAACAGGAGAACACCGCCCCCGGTCACGAAGAAGAAATCGAAGATCGGATTTATGATCCATCGATAAGGCTTGCCATCATGTAAAGCGACTGTCTGTTTCGGAATTTCAGGTACGTTGGTACCTGCAATGCTACTACTAACCAAAGTCCTTCCCTCTTCCTGTTGCGCGATAGGGACCACATTGTTCGTGTCTATACGCCGGCCGCTTCCATTGTACCCAGTCCAGGTCCAGCTAAACCTCGCTGGAAAGACATAGTAATAATTACAACATACCTGCCACCACTTTAATCATAGTCGAGGCCGAAATCAGCGCTTTGACTTCTGATAAAGATAGTAAGGGGCGACTCTCTTAATAGTTTCTTCGAACGGTGTCGGTTTGAATCCGAGTTCGTCGATGGCTTTCTGCGGGCTGAAAAAGATTTTGTGTTGTGCGAGCCAGGCCGCCTGCCTGCTAACAGGCGACTGCATGCCGAACATTGGTAAGGCCGACTCCGCTAAGGATCCCATGGCAATCATGAACCAGGCTGGAATCTCGAACATCGGCGGACGTACACCGTGAATAGATGAGAATATTTTGGCAGCATCTCGATACGACAGATTGGCGCTCACTAGAGCGTAACGCTCACCGATCCTGCCTTTCTCAATCGCCGCCACGTGAGCGTCAACCACATCATTTATATCTGAGAATGTGACACCACCCTTAGGAACACCTAGCAATGCGCCTTTTGCGAGGGCCGTAAAAATTGCATGGTGATGAGGATGTTTATCACCTTCCCCAAATGTGATACCAGGCGAAAGGATTATGACCGGAAGTCCTCTTTCGAAAAACTGCTTCACTTCTTGCTCAGCAGCATATTTGGAATCACAATAATTGAGGCCGCGCCGGCCCAGATTGTAAGTGATCTCTTCAGTTCCGACCTTGCCTTCATCTGGAATTCCCATCGCGGCCACTGAGCTGGTGTGGATTACGCGTCCGACATTGCTTTGCAGGGCCGCTTCCATGACGTTGCGAGTGCCGACAACATTGACACCATATTGGCGGTGCATATCTTTCTTCTTGTATGAAACCAGCCCGGCCAGGTGAAAGACAACGTCCATACCTTCCATGGATTTGTACAGCGACTCGATGTTGGTGACGTCGCCGGAGACATGTTTGATCGGCAGATCCCTCAACTTTTTCGCGACACTACCGGAGCGTCCGAATGTGGTGACGTCGTACCCGTCCTCTACCAGACGAGAGACAAGATTGCTGCCAATAAAGCCACTTGCTCCAGTGACCAGGACTTTCTTTGCGGGAGGCTTCTCTTGCGACATCTGCTCTACAGAACGATCCCCTATTTCACGACTTCAGGAGCCACAGGAGGTGGAACCGGCTTTCCAACTGGGTGCTGGCGATAAGTCTCCAACGCTACCTTGAGCGTCGCACCCTCACGACCCAAAACAGTTGCTAAGCCGTTGTTGGCGCAAATATTGTCGTTGAGAGAAAGGACAACTTGATCGCTGCTCAGAGTCGGAACCTCCTGTACCTTTTCCATGACAGCCGCTAAAAGTTTACCGGCTTGAGGATGGAGATTGATAATCGGTTTTCTCTTGCCAACGATCTCTTGCAGCTCTTCTACGAATCGTCTCATCGATAAGACAGTCGAACCGCCAAGTTCGATGGTTTCCATGTTGTAATTAGGCGATACACATTTCGAAATTGCTTCAACACAGTCTTTGATGAAAATCGGCTGGACTTTATTGCTTCCCCCATTTACAAGAGGAATCATCGACTTGGTATCGATTAACTCGAACAACCTTTTGACAAGCTTGCTATTGCGGTTGCCAACTGCTCTTCCGACCAGAAGCGATGGTCTGAGAATAGAATAGGGCAAGCCCGAGCCGCGCACCTCCTCTTCCGCCAACCACTTGGTTTGATGATATCGGGACGGCGCGTCGGCGGCCGTTCCGAGCGCAGTGACCAACACAATCTTGGCAACACCTTCCTGTTTCGCGCAGCTCACGAAGCGCCTGGTCAACTCCTGGTGCAGATCCTTGAAAGTTTCATTCTTTCGCGGGGCGATGCTGCCGATCAGGTGCACGGCATACGTGATGCCCTGGAAAAAGCGGTTGGCATCAGGATCGGTGAGCTGCCCTTCGACGACCTCGGCACCAAGGCCGGTGAGCACCTCGACGTCCTGCGCGCGCGCTCCCTTTCGAACCAGGCAGCGAACCGAACGGTGCTCGCCTACCAGTTGCTGGACCAGATGGCTGCCCAGATAGCCGGTAGCTCCATCGACCAGAATCGGCTCTTGATTTTCGCGCTGTTGAGACGCTCGATTCGACGTCATTCTTTCGACCGGTTCGTGACTTTCTTGTAGATGTTCTTCATCAGGGTTACTTCTCCCACTTCA
>CAZISK010000737.1:0-4613 GCA_964541355.1 uncultured Candidatus Obscuribacterales bacterium | reverse complement strand
TTAGCGCAATTCCAGGTCGATGAACACGCCATCGGCGGGTTTGGTGGACACACCGGCTCGGGCTTCGAGACCGGGGTTGACAGCTTTGAAGCGGAAGAGCTTCACGATCGCACCGACCACGAGCGCGGTTTCGAGCATGCCCAGGTGTTTGCCGGGGCAGACGCGGGGACCGTTGCCGAAGCCGAAGTGCATGAAGTCCTTCGCCCGTGTCTTGGGGATGTTGTCCCAGCGATCCGGTGCGAAGAGCCTGGCCGGGAAGCCGGTCCTCGCCACTCCCCAGTGGTTTTCGTTTCGGTTGCAGTCCCAGACATCCAGGAGAATGTGTGTCCCTTCCGGGAGGAACAGCTTGCGCCCATCGTCGGTCGTGATCCAGGTGTCGACTGTCGGTCGTCGCGGCAGGAAGTAAAGCGCCGGCGTCAGTCGGAGCGTCTCGTCCAGCACCTTTAGCAAGTAGGTGCACTGGTCAAGCGCCTCCGGCGTGTAGTCGGTGATGTCCTTCACCTCCTGGTAGACGCGCTCCTGCGCCACAGGATCCCGTGCCAGGTGCGAGATCGCCCAGCAAGCGAAAGAGGTTGTCGCTTCCAACGCTCCTGCCTGGAAGACCTTGATGTTGCTCCTTAGCTTCGAGCTGGCGACGTCGGACTTGAACTGCCTCCAGAGTCCGGTGCCGAGCGGCCGTTGAGCCAACACCAGATCGGTCAACTTGTCGAAGGAGCGGTGGTCCTCCTTGTTCTGCCGGATGCGAGCCGTGATAGGCGGCATGCTCTTCAACGGGATTCCGATCCGGTTCATCACCGTGTCGCGTACGATGTTGTCGATCACACGTTCGATGGCAGGAACGTAGTGATTGCGGATCTCATCGTAGGCGATGTTTGTCCCGAAGAAATTGTTGGAGAGCATCTCCAACATCACTGCCTTGATTTCGGGCTCAAACTGAAGGCGAACCGATCCGCTCTTGCCGTGCAGGTGGCCCCGCAGCACCTGGAGGCGCTCGAAAGCGGTCTGCTTGAACGTCGTGGCAAACTCGTGGAACTGCTCCGGTTGGAACAGTGTGGTTTTGCCGAACGGAGCAGCGGCCAACCGCTTCTGCTCTCGCCAGAATGGCCCGTTCGAGTAGAGGAGAGTGTCTTCCCCTGTCGCGCGAGCAATGCCGTCGGTAGGCAGCGTATCGCGGTCGAATTCGCCGGGTTTGTCGCCGGTTTCGTGAGTGATGACCTTGATGACGCCGTAGTCGCGGGAGACGTAGACCGGTGCGAACCACGGCACCTCGAGGTATCGGTTGTCTCGTCCGGAGCCTTCTTCGGCTTCGGCACCCCAGAAGAAGGTGCGCAGAAGGTCAAGCGGCCTCTTGTAGTTCCACGGGTGCGGAAACGGCATGGTCGGCCGTCCACTGCCGAACGCGAACAGTGGGACACGGGTTGGTTTGATGTCGCCTTGGAAGGGGCTGATGCCTCGGAATTGCTCGCTCATCCGTCTGAAACGGCGCGCAAGCTTCTGGGACTTCTTTGCTGCGCTTCCCCCTACTGGGGCTGGCACCATTTTGGTTTCTGACATTTCACAGAGTTCTCCGAAAAGAGTCAGTTGGCTGAACAGCACAACGAGTTGCCACTGATCGAGAACCTGTGCGCGCCGTACATGGCGAGCACCGTCCCCGATCAACATTGAGCCGGTCGCGAGCCGCTATCTGTTCGGCTCGCTGTGTTGGCTCTTGATCGCCTTCACGGAAGTCGTCGCTTGCACTTTCGGTGCACATGCTCTCAATGGGCGATCGAGGTCAAAGCTGCGCGGGTCTATTCCTTTCGATACTAGAGTATGGGTTTGTCATGATATAAAAGTAAACCTTGTCTTCTTGGCATCGAAATGCCAATTCTTCGTTGTGACACAGTTCTTTATCTGAATTTTTGAGCGAAATATATACGAGCTGACGTGATAAGTCCCATCAGTCCTGTGTTCTGAATCTTCTGGTTGATTATGGGATATATATTTCTCACTCATAAGGCTAGTCTTTGTGATATGAAGATTGTTCGAAATCGAGCGCTGATAACCGCCTTCAACTTGCCCAACTTTAGCGCATCATCGCGCATCTTGGATTTCCAGGGTAGACTTACAAACGTTTCTCCGAAGCACCGTACGGACTGATGTCAAACGAACCAGTCAATATCGACATTCCGTCAAAGGAGCCGCTTAAGTTCGACGCTTTGACCGCACTTCTAGTGCTTGTTCCATTGCCATTTCTGGCGTATTTCCTCCATTGGCCGCAAGTTGCGATTTTTGCGACATCGTGCGTCGGAATTATTCCACTGGCTGGCTTTATGGGCAAAGCGACCGAACATCTTGCCGAGCACGTAGGACCAGGAAAAGGCGCCCTGCTCAACGCGTTTTTTGGAAACGCATGTGAGTTCATCCTCGCAATATCAGCTCTCAATGCTGGTCTTATCGATGTTGTAAAAGCGTCGATTACTGGTTCAATCATGGGTAATGTGCTGCTGGTCCTTGGCGCGAGCATGTTCGCAGGTGGCTTACGCAACGAGACGCAATCATTCAACCGAACAGCCGCCAGCGCTTCAGCAACTCTGCTCGCGCTTGCTGCCATTGGTTTGCTAATGCCGACGGTATTGCACCACGCACATTCAACCACCGATTCTTCAGGTGGTCGTGTATCGATGGTGATTTCGATTGTTCTTACCACTGTTTACATCGCCAGTTTGATCTTCTCATTAAAAACACACAAGAGTCTGTACGGGATGCCGGTCGGCGAAGACGGACAGATGGCCTTGGGTGTGCATGGTTGGAGCCAAAAAAAATCGGTCAGTATTCTTCTTGCCGCAACAGTTGTTGTCGCGATGATTGCACAATTTCTTGTTAGTGCAGTCGAAGAGACAGGGCATGCGTTGGGCATGTCCGACATCTTCGTCGGCGTTATTCTGGTTGCAATCGTAGGTAACGCGGCTGAAAACTCCAGTGCTGTTCTGATGGCTATGAAGAATCGCATGGATTTGTCGATCAACATCGCTCTAGGCTCCAGCACTCAACTAGCGCTTTTAATTGCACCGCTATTGGTTTTCATCGGTTTCTTTCTTGGAAAACCGATGAATCTCATGTTCACTGAAGCAGAGGTAGTAGCGGTGATCGTCGCTGTTGTCGGTCTGAAATTTGTTGCTACGGACGGTGAGAGCAACTGGTTGGAAGGCTTGATGCTGCTCGCAATATACGCGATTCTTGGCGCAGCGTTTTTCTACATGTAGCTAATCGGAACTTCGGAATTAGCTGGCGGTGCGGCAAAACAGCTTTGCTGCTCGCTGTGTTGAATTTGAATCCGAACAAGTTTGCAATCGTCTGGAAGTCTGGATATTAGATGTGTACGAACGTCCAATAGTCAAGTCCTACGCCACCTCAGCGACTGGTTGCTTATGATATTGAGGAAGTGATTGGTTTCAACTTTGCTAATCGGCGTCCACGGATTACGACGGAATACAGGATAGATGCAGCTTTTGGGGCTGATTGGACTTTGTTGTCATTAGATTGAAACCTAACTGCATTCTGGTGAATCATTAGCAGTTCACTACAACCGTTCTTCCTTCATTTGTTTCAGCGGCTACTTAAGCCAATTCTGCTTGTCGAATCATTAACTATCTTCGTTCGTCGAAATGCCGACGTACAGGATCAGTACAGTTGATTGGCGGTGCGGAATTCTTGCTCCCACAAGGAGTGAATATTCAGCGTCGAGGATGGTGCAGTATGTCCCACGAACAAAACCTGAAGCTTCGCAATGTCTACCTTGCCCACATCGGACGCCGAGAGGGCCAGGGCATTTGGATCGTGGATGGTGCTCTTGTGGCTCGAGATATCTACCCCGAGTTTATTTTCGGGGGAAACGATATGCGCTATTGCTTCAACCCGCCGGGCGATGTGTGGATTGACAATCGAATCGGTGTGGAGGAGCTGGTTACGACGCTTAAGCATGAGCTTGTCGAGCGGCGTCTGATGAAGGATGACGGACTGACGTATGAAGACGCGCACAACGAGGCGCTCAAGCTGGAGCTAACGCTGCGTCCCAACTGGGAAAAGCGCTGCTTTAACGAAGGCATGAAGCTGATTCAATATGCCGAGAAGTTCCTCGTGAAGCCATTGCTGGCGGTGCCGCAGGAAAAGCTCACTCGGCTGTATCGGCAACCCTATGGGCGCTACGGCAGCGCTACCATCTGGATTGTCGATGGAACGATTGTGCGGCAGCACCTCGATCAGGACTATGGAGGCGTGGATAGTCTCTACATGAGCAACTTCGTTCCACCCAACCAGTTCTGGATTGATTCCTCCATGTGCTCCCTGGAAGCCTACTTTTCGCTGTTCCGGCGCAAGGCGCTTCATAGGCTGAGCTTGACCGGTCTACCCATCGAAAAGTGCACCGAGCAGGCTCTCGAGCTGGAGGTCGCGGAACGTAAGCGTCAGTGCAGCTATTCCGCACGGCATGAGCTTCTGCTGGACCCGGTGTCATATGGAGCGCGCGAGCGCGGACCGATGCACCAGTAATCTGTGCCGACAATGGATCTGGCAATGCAGCACAGATGAAGGATCGATAGAGCTGAGTCAATCGATTTACGACCGCGCGACCA
>CAZISK010000736.1:0-4646 GCA_964541355.1 uncultured Candidatus Obscuribacterales bacterium | reverse complement strand
AGAAGACATACCAATCACGCCGCGATCAGGAAAGGCAGTCGAGCTGTGCGCACTCTGGTACAACTTCCTGGAGACGATTCTCTTCTTCCAAGAATCCTGCTCTGTGGAGGTAAACGCTGACATTCGACAGCTGGCAACGCAAGTCAAAGCATCGATGCAAAAGTTCTGGAACGATGAAAAGCAATGCCTTTTCGATGTCATCGAAAGCGGTCTCACGTCCGGTTCTCGGAAGGACGACAGCGTACGATGCAATCAGCTAATTGCGGTTTCTCTCCCGTACCGTGCGTTTTCAATCGACCAGGACAAGGCGATTCTGAGGATGGTTGAGTCCGATCTGCTCACACCAATGGGCGTCCGAACGCTCTCCCCATCAGACCCAAGCTATCAAGGCGTCTTCGGCTGCGGACTGGCTCACCCCGACCAGTATCACAGAGATCTGTCCAGACATCAGGGCACAGCCTATCCATGGCTTCTCGGACAGTACTGCGACGCGCTGCTGAATGTGCACGGGCCGCTTCCGGAGACTGCAAATCGCGTACGCCTGCTCTGGCAACCGATCTTCGAACACAACTTCGGCGAGGACTGTCTCAACTCATGCTCGGAGATGTTCGACGGCAGCCGACCCCAGTTTCCTCGGGGTTGTCCTGCTTCAGCTCTGGCGGTCGCTGAAGCGATGCGTTGGTTGCGCTGGGTCATCAAACAGTAACAGCGTTAACCCGGAAGAACATCTTGCTTAAGCGATATTGGCAACATTATCACAAAAGATAACAGTGGGTTCTTGAATATACACTAGAACTAGTTGGCCTTTTGCAAAGGGCCATGCATCGCTCTACTTTTTTTCCGGCGACAATCTCAATACTAACCATGCGAATTATGTTCACGAGCTGGTGATTTATGAAAAAGCTCGAAAACAGCCACAGTAGCTCCTAACCGAGAGAAGAATTGAATTTTGTTAAGTTGCAGAAGGAAGTCAAGAACGTCCAACATCAGACTATCACCTTCCACTGACATCCCTGGTAATTTATCCGGCATTAGAACCGAGTCAATCGCGCGCAAGAGTACACACCACCCGTGGTGCCTCTGCCCACTGTCAGGCCAACCTCTCGTCTAACCGGAGCAATCAACTTCTTGTTCGGCATCACATGCCACTGATGCCAAGCCAAAGGGAGACCAACCTATGCGCTTTAACACACACAGGTGTTACCGAGACGTAGAGACGTACGACTCGGGCACCTTTCGCACGAGGGACGGCAAGCACAAAATCGCCTATCTTCGCTCCGGGCGCCCAGGCGCCCGACCCGTGCTCATCGTCCATGGTGGCCCCGGTGGTGGCTCGTCGCCTGCACACCTGGGCTTCTTTCATCCGCGCAGCTGGGACATCATTCAGGTCTGCCAGCGCGGAGCCGGTCGCAGCAGACCGATGGGTGGACTGGAAAGCAACGATACGGACCACCTTATCGAGGACTTCGAACAGCTCAGAGAGAGCCTTGGTATCCAGCGCTGGACGCTCTGGGCCGGCTCCTGGGGCACCTTCCTGTCCCTGGCTTACGCCGAGCAACACCCGGACGCTGTCGATGCGCTCGTGCTCAGGGCTATCTGCCTCTTTTCGGATGCGGAGATGGACGTCACATTCCATCCCAGCGGAGCGGCAGTGACGTATCCCGAACGGTTCGCCGAATTCGCGTCTTTCGTAGAGCCGCACGAACGGGACGATCTCATGTCGGCTTACTACCGGCGCATGATCGTCTCGAGCGACAGGAAGATGCACGAAGCAGCCGCGTACCAGTGGAGCCGCTGGCTCTCGCGCCTCAACTACAACGATGATGGGATGCCGTACAAGCTCAGCAAGAGCGACGTCGCCGCCATCAGGATCGAATGCCTGTACTCGCAACACCGCGGGTTTCGCGATCGCAATCAGCTCTTGAAGGAGGCCGACAAGCTCGCAGGCAAGCCGGTCTCAATCATCCACGGACGGCGCGACCTGCTCTGCCCGCCGGTCAACGCTTTCCAGCTCAAACAGGCGATTCCGCACTCCGACCTCACCATCGTCGAAGGCGAAGGCCATTCGACCGACACTGCCGGAATGCGCGCGGCTGTTCTACGCAGCACCAACGCCCTCGTCAGCTAAACGCGGGCTCGCTGCCAGCGGATCCATCTCGAGCACACTCCAGCGGGTGTGGCGAAGCGTTCGACTTCGCCCTCCGGCTGGAGTGAATGCCGTTAATGGCTTCACGCCCAGAGCCGCCTCTCTCGCTGACCAACCGGCTGACGTCAGCAATCAGCCGGTTCGCCAGCAATCGATACCAGCACCGCTACTGATGCAACCATTGAGACTCCACGTCACAACATCGACGTTCGAGACTCAACACAACTGCCGCCATTGACGAGGCGGGGCATTAACAACTGTCAAGGAGGGGAGGCACCGTGATCGGTACCTCTCCTCCACAAGACGTCGCTCAGGGCGACGTTTCACAAAATGTACTCCCTCCGCACGACGTCAGTGCGGACTGTTGCGCCAAAAGCACAACATGCGCAGGTAGACGAGCGAGACGGCATCTCGCGAATACGACACACCAAACTCACATGTCAAACCAACCCAAAACCCCTTTCAACAACAACGTCTTGCAGGTTCTCGTCGCTCGAGCCGGCTTCTGCAACTGGGGACACCCAAAAGAGGCAGGCTACTTCCTGCACAGGCTCCTTCAACTGGCACCGTTTTACGAAGACTACAAGGCAGTCGAAAGGCTGTTTCCATCAGACGGCTGCTATCTCCAGATCCTGTACTTGGTCACCGACCTCGACCTCATGGAGCATGGGGGCGGCGTCGGCGGCTCCTGGTGCAGAGATGAGGGCGAAGAGGTCAAGGAGGTTCTTGAGACCGTCGATTGGCAGCAACCTGCGGAGCTATCCCCCATTGCCTTCGCTACTGAAATCAAACGGCCTGAGTCCGAGGCTAACTGGTCGCTTGAAGAGCAGGTATCTCATGAGGCCGCCTTCTGCGGCTGTGGGCAACCGAATGCGGCTCTCGCCTTCTTGAAGGGGGTGTTCTCCAAACCGCTGACCTTCGACGCAGAACATCTCGTAGAGTTGATCCCGGACATCGGCATCCGGCAATTCCTCCTGTACCAGCTCTTCCGCCTGGAGCTCATCGACCACGACTGGACGCTCACCCCACACGGTGTCGAGTTCGTAACGAAGCTCGCAAAGGTCAAGGATCTCAGGCACGACGACGAGGACGACGAGGACGATAACGACGGCGAGATACAACCGCCCGAATAGTCACTTTGCGAACCGCGACAACACCTCATGGATTAGTCCAGGATAGAACGCTTTTTGTGAGCGCCTCATCAATCCGCTCAGGGTATGGTTTGTCCCGCCTTCCCTATGCGGACTCCCGCAGTTCGCCAATCTTCGTCACCCTCGGCGGTGCGTGCCACAACGCGCCAAACAATCCGTGCCATCGAGACCGGCAACGCGAGCTTTCGGGCACAGCCTACGTCGGCTGTGCCGCTCTACTTTCTCCATGGAGTACACTGGCATGACTGCTGTTGATCCATCACGTTTTCCCACGCCGTTGATTGGCACCCGCGAAACCCCGCAGTTCGAGCACGACTCGACCTGCTGCACGTTTCTCGGTCGCACCGTGGCAGACGGTCAACCATACGATCTGTACATCTGCGTGGGCGGCAAAACCGTACTCGCTCGATGGTCGAGCGAGCCGTCCCACTACACGTCCGGCCTCGTGTTCGTCAACGACATACCCGAACTGGGCGAGGCATACAATCGCGCCATCGATCGCGGACTGATCGAGGGCACCAAGGTCAACCTGGCCACGTGCCAGTACCCGCCTATCAAGGCGACTCAGACGTAAGGGACCAAAGCGCCGACTCGGTGTCGACGCTGCAAACTTTGGTCCACGAGTGTGGCGCGCAAGCGCACTCGTCCCCCGACAAAATCAGCGCCTCTCCCAGTTTGCTGTGGAGAGGCGCGGCTCCTCACGGAGTTTTTCCATGAACGCCATCCGATTCTTCTCACTGTGCGCCGCACTGTTAGTGGGATTCGGTGCGGCTTTCGCCCAGCCGGACCCGCCGCGGCTCTTCTCGCTACCCCACAGAAACTACACAGTCCCCTTCACGGCAACGGACGCGCAGCGGTTCAACGCGCAATACCGTGAGGTGGTCGAGTACCTGCTCCGGTCATACAACGACTACGAGCGGGTCGAATACTTGCTCAAACAGAGTCCGCCCCTCATAGAGACGGAGGCGGCTAGAGACGAAGCGATCCACAAGCTGATCGCAAAGTTCAACGATCGCTGGACAGTTTACCGCTCGCCGGACGAGCTTAGCGAAGCCAATCGCCGTTACATGGCGGGCGACGTATCCTTCGGGATCATGCTCGACCACGACAAGGACGGCTACTTCGTGAGCTACGTCTCGGGCGCTTCGCCGGCATACCGCGCCGGTCTGAAACGCGGCGACCGCGTGCTGGCCATCGACGGTTTTCCGATCGGCGAATGGCCTCAGGAGACCGTCAATGCATGGCTCCTCGCTCAGCCCGGCGAAGTTACAGTCACGCTCAAGGTCAAGGACGCCGAGGTTGAGATTCCGCTCACCCTCACAAAGGCCGGTGAGCGCATCGTCACCTCC
>CAZISK010000735.1:0-4659 GCA_964541355.1 uncultured Candidatus Obscuribacterales bacterium | reverse complement strand
TGCCGTTCGATGACTTCGCTGAGGTGATTGTTCGACTCTTGCACCTGTGGCTACAAGAGCACTTGTGCTCTCAAAAACCTCGACTTGGGCAGTTTTTGCATCCGCTTCAGCAGCTGCAAGTTCACGATTTAGAGACACATTTTTTTGAAAGTCAAGTTCCGCTTTTGCCCGCCGGTATTCTGTTTGCGCTGCAATCAAATCCTTGGCTGGAGCAACACCGCCGCTTACAAGTTTGGTAACTCTGTTGATAGTGGCTTCAGCTTGCTCCAGGTCAGCTTCCGCTTTGAAAATTGCGACCTTATTGGCATTTTGCCTCGTTCGTTCAAGGTTTCGATTAGCGAGATATAGCCGATTCTGAGCCTCATGGAGCTTGCCAAAGAGTTCTGCTACTTGTGGGCTGGAGATTTTTGCTATCAGTTGTCCTTTTTGAACATATTCGCCTTGTGAGGGCCCAATCCAATCGACGATTCCGGGCACTAATGGTGAGATTTGCTGCACTCGCTGCTGATCCGTCTCGACAACGCCCGCTACAGTCCAAGGGGCTTTGATTGCTCCGATAGAAACTGGTGTGATAATGATTTCACCTGATTTCACCAGCTCTGGCGAAATAACGATGTCGCCGGTTGCTGTCGTGTTCTCTTCGGTCTCTTCCGACTGTTGTTCGGGTTTCCCCGCTTGATGCCGCGATCCCCAAAAAAGCCCTGCACTAAAAACTGCGACCAAAAGAATGACCATCAAAAGGATGACCACCCAATTACGTCTTTGAGGGTGATTGACAACAGGTGCATCATTTCGAGATGCCTCGGTTTCCGTTTCCATCACTTTTCCTTTACTTAGAAGGCATTCCCTGAGATCATATCAGTCTATACTGATATGATACACAGGTCCACAGGTAAAAGACAAAACTATGCAAGCCGTTAATAAGACAAAGCAAATTCAACTAAAAGCCAAGCTTTTCAGAGGTTTTGGAGACACTTCACGCCTGTTAATCATTGAATGCTTGCGTGACGGGCCAAAGTCTGTCGGCGAAATCGTTGCAGCCTCAGGCTTGACACAACCAAACGTTTCCAATCATCTGGCATGTCTGCGTGAATGTGGACTGCTCAGCGCCGAACAGAATGGCAAATTTGTTTATTACAAGATAGGCGACGAACTAGTCTCCATCATTCTTGAACACGCAGAAACGTTGCTAAGCAAGTGTGATGCAGAAATCGATAACTGCACTCGCTACTAGAGGCTCAGGACTATGACCGCTGTAAAAGACAACTGCACAAGCTGCAAATCATCACGGACTTCCTCCGGCGGGGAGATCCTGAATCCCTGGCAAAATCCTAAAGTTTTGACATCGTGCTTTTCGGGTCTTCTGCTTCTAAGCGGCTATCTCATTGGCCTTTCCCAGAACCAACTGGTTGCCAACTGGGTGTATGTTGCATCCGCACTAATTGGCGCATTCTACTTTGCTAAAGAAGCCGCAGAAGAGCTTTTCAAAGAGCGTGAGATAGGCATCGAACTGCTCATGACCGTCGCAGGTGTCACTGCGGCAGTTATGGGACAGTTGCCTGAAGCCTCCATGCTCGCATTTCTCTACTCAATATCCGAGGCTGTGGAGGGCTACACGGAGGAAAAAACACGTGCATCCATTCGTGCCTTGATGAAGCTTGCGCCAAAAGTTGTCACGGTCGAGCGATCTGGCTCCCTTGAAGAAATATCGACGGATCAACTAATCGTGGGAGACCTCTTTCTTGTTAGACCTGGACAATCCATCGCGACTGACGGCACGGTGACCGAAGGCAGCTCCAGTGTAAACCAGGCGCCAGTAACAGGGGAAAGCGTGCCGGTCGAGAAGCAAGTTGGAGACCAGGTTTATGCTGGCACAATCAATGCTGAAGGTATGCTCAAAGTTACAGCCACGAAAATTGCAGCTGAAAACACTATCGCCAAAATAATTGAGTTGGTTGAAGAAGCTCAAGAACGTAAGGGCGAGAGTCAGAAGTTCATTGAGCGTTTCGGAAAGCGCTATAGCCCCATTGTCCTGCTGATTGGACTACTAGTGGCGATTATCCCGCCCCTGCTTTTCCATCTACCTTGGTCTGACTGGTTGAGCCGGGCAACCGTGTTCATCGTCGCTGCCGCGCCCTGCGCTTTAGTAATCTCAATACCGATCACACTTGTGGCTGCAATAGGTGCAGGAGCCCGCATGGGTATCCTCGTAAAAGGTGGCATTCATTTAGAAAATCTTGCCACAATAAAATCAGTGGCCCTAGACAAAACAGGCACCGTCACTCATGGTAAGCCTGAAGTCTCAGAATTTGCGCTTTTCGAAAAGACTGGAAAAACCACTGAATCAGACATGCTTTCCTATGCGGCAAGTCTGGAGAGTTTCAGTGAACATCCGCTGGCTCGCGCCATAGTCAGGTACGGAAAGTCGAAAAATCTGCCATCACATGATGTGAGCCATTGGCGTTCAATAACAGGTGCTGGTGCCACAGGACAAATCGAAGATCACGTCGTTTCAATTGGCAGCCCGATTTTGTTCCAACGCCAATTGGAGGCAAACACAGCCGCCCAGAAACAAGTCAGGGACTGGCAGTCCGAAGGCAATACCGTAATCATCATCGGTGACGAAAGCAATGCTTGGGGCGCAATTGCATTGCGCGATACCATTCGCGCCGAAGCAAAGACAGCTATAAAGGCGCTGCACGACTCAAAAATTGCTGTCGCAATGCTAACGGGCGATAACGAAAAAGCGGCCCAACATATTGCATCCGAGGTCGGAATTGATTCTGTACTTGCTGAGCTGAAGCCAGAAGACAAGGTCGACGCGATAAAGAAGCTGCTGGAGAAGCATAGATTTGTAGCAATGGTCGGCGATGGTGTAAACGACGCACCGGCACTTGCAGAGGCCACAGTCGGCATCGCAATGGGTGCAGTTGGAAGTGATGTCGCTTTGGAGACCGCTGATGTGGCGCTGATGGCGGACGATTTGAGTAAGCTCCCGGTTGCATTCAGGTTAGCTCGACGCACCAAGGCAATCGTCACGCAAAATTTGTATCTCTCAAGTGCAGTTATCGGGTCGCTGGTTATTGCTGCCATTTTCGGATTTTTATCACTACCCGGCGCTGTGCTCGCCCACGAAATTAGCGAACTCATCGTCATTGCCAGCGGTTTGAGAATCTTGCGAAATCAAGAGGCAAAGCAATCATGACCAGCACTACTCCTGGAAGCTAGATATGGAACCACTTCCACTCAGTCACCAATCTCAATCAACATCAATGTCGAAGCGCCTTCTCAGAATCAATCCAGCGATGTTAGCTGCTGTTCTTGGTCTGCAACTGGCGCCAGCAGCCTATGCCGAGCATGGGACCGATACCCGAATAATAATTGCCGATGCGTTACCTTCGTTGTTGCCTGAAATTAACAAATCCGCCCAGACGAATCCAATGCCGCTTTCGGCAGTCTTCGACGAAACACTCATGATGAGCCCGCGTGCGACTAGTGCGCGCGCGCAACTTGGTATTGTTAGGTCTGGTTATGCACAGGCGCTTACTTTTTCCAATCCATCATTTTTCTTTCTCAACGACACTGCACAGCAGTCACGACAAATAGGCGCCTCCGTCCCAGTAGAACCTCCTTGGAAGGTGGCATTTCGTTTACTTCTTACCAAGGCTCAAATCAAACAAGCAGATCTGGAACTACAGCGTGCCCTATGGCAATTGAGAGCCACTACTCGGCGGGCATATCTCGACGTTGTCGTTGCTCGTGAGACGATTGAAACATTCGAAGAACTTCATCAGCTCGCCGCTGATCTTGTCGGAATCGCTAAGCGAAGATTTGACGCCGGAGATGTCGCCAAACTTGACGTTGATCGAGCGGAATTGGCTGCAATACAGGCGCAAGCCGATCTGAGCCAAGGTAATCGGCGTCTTGCGCAAGCCTCGCAGCGCCTTAGTGTCTTGATGGGCCGCAGCCATAAAACAGAAATTCAAGCTCAAAGACTGCCTTCATTCAAACTTCGCGTTCAAACAACTGAATTGTTGCCCGATTTCAGCACTGCTGTACCTGAGTTGGATTCATTGCTGACACAGGCGTTTGAATCTCGACTGGATTTGAAAGTGGTTAAACAAGCCTTAGCAGTCAACGAGGCATCTATGCGCAATTCCATTGGAAATATTCTTCCTAACCCACAGTTGAATGCTGGAAACTCCTACTCAGGCAACCCTCCAGACGGACCAGCCACCCGAGGATATTTCATTGGTGTAACTCAAGAAATTCCAATTCTCAACGTGCAACAAGGGGATATTGCTCGAATACGTGCCACCAACAAACAACTAAAGCGCGAATTTGAATCACAGAAGAACGTCATCACCGAAGAAGTTAGTGCCGCCTATCAACAGCTGTTGGCTGCTCGGGAGCGACTCAAGTACTTCCAGGAACAAATACTAAACAAATCAGAAGACATCGCCAGAATGGCAAGGTTCGCTTACCAGTCGGGACAATCGGACATCACCACCGTCCTTGCAGCACAACAGTCAAATGTGCAAGCGAAAGCACTTTATCTTGAAGCTGTGCGTACTTACCAACAAGCTCTAACAGATTTAGAAATTTCTATCGGACGACCAATCTACTGATGGCTATTATCATTCTTCCAAGACCGATCTT
>CAZISK010000734.1:0-4683 GCA_964541355.1 uncultured Candidatus Obscuribacterales bacterium | reverse complement strand
ATGAACTTCAGCGTTTTCATGACTACGAACACCAGACGCTCGATGGCATATCTTACACTCAATTGTGGGAAAGTAGCTCCGGTCCTCAATTCGGACTGACCTCGTTTACTCCGTTAGCTCCCGGCACCGTCGTACAGGGATCATTGACCGTGGTAAAACAAATTGCTGCCGGCGGATTTTCAGCGGTTTATCTGGCAACGGACTGCGATGACAAACGGTTTGTTCTCAAGGAATCAGTGATTCCTGCCACCCTCGACTTTGATTTAACAATAAAGGCACAAGAACAATTTCAACGTGAATCCAGGATCCTGGCAAAGCTCAATCATCCACGTATCGTTACCGTATACGACCACTTCGTTGAAGATAATCGCAGCTATCTGCTGATGGAGTATATCGGAGGGGACAACCTTCGCAAGCATATTTCGGATAACGGTCCGGCCAGTGAAGCGACAATAATCGCATGGGTCGCGGAGCTCGCGGCCATTCTCGAATATCTTCATTCCTTGACTCCACCGGTGGTGCATCGCGATCTATCTCCAGACAATGTAGTTGTAGACTCCGACGGCAAGCTCCTATTGATAGATTTCGGCGCGGCCAACGAATTCATCGGTTCGGCGACCGGAACACTGGTCGGCAAGCACGCTTACATGGCTCCAGAGCAGATTCGCGCCAGTGCCGAGCCAGCAAGCGATTTATACTCTCTAGGCGCCTGCGCTTACTTCTGTTTCACTGGCAGAGATCCAGAGCCTATCAGGCGGTCCTCGCCCAAAGCCCATGGAGCAATCATCTCCGACTGGTTCGATGCAGTAATCGCTCGACTGACCAACCTCGAACGGCAAGAGCGTTTTGCCTCGGCAAAAGCGCTTCTTGCATACTTAGAGAAGCCCGCGCTGTCCACATTGACGAGCAGACATGAGAGATAGCCGTGGAGCGACTTCCTATATCCGAACGCGAGATTCTTATTCGTTATGGTCGCTTCGCTCCCAATGCGCGCGATCGAATTCTTGATCAGTTTTACCTGCTCATACCGAGCTGCTCCTCACTGCGCCAATACACAATCACACAGGCAGTCATCTTCGGCTCCGCCTTCTTTTCTCTAGGCTTGGCTTTGTTCGCGGTATACCTGATTACCAATCAAACATTTCACTGGAGCCAGATCTCCTTTGCCTTTGTAGTTTCGGGCTTCATCCTATTGTTCGAAGCGGTCCTACTGTACTACGTGAGCAGGCGGAGGGCCGCCTATGCTAAGCGTTACCACGAGAAATTGATGCAACCGACGGACATAGGGCTGAGCCCGGAACGCATAAATGTGCATCATCGCATTATTCACGGAGGTTGCATCGTCCAGTCGATTCGCTGGGACGAGGTGTCAAGTGTTCGTATAGAAGAGGGCCCGGAGGTCGCAGTCCTGAAACTGAGCGACCACAGTAATCGCGCGATCGAATTGCAAATAGACCATATTCAAACCATCGAAGAGAGGCAGTTGCTTAGAGACTTTCTCCTGCACTATGTTAAACAGATCGACATCCGATCCACAATGAACAGTCTCTTGCGCATCGGTAAACGCGACGATGTACCGTTTACCAAACTCTGGTGCCAGGCCCTGCAAGACAGCCGTCCCCGCGTGCATACCAGAACTCTACCTCGAGAAACGATTCTGCAAGACGGCAAATTCATCGTGCACGGCTCCATCGGTGGTGGCGGTCAGGGCAATGTTTACAGCGCTACGATGAACGATCTAGAAGGCGACCATAGGGTCGTACTCAAAGAATACGTGCTGCCCGATGTAGAACACGGAGCCGAGCACAAAGCGGCTTGCGAGCAGTTTGAAAAAGAGATCCGGCTTCTGAGCCTTGCCGATCATCCTGGCGTGATAAAACTAATCGACGCCTTCGTGGAAGACCATCGCGCCTATCTCGTTCTCGAGAACGTAGATGGATACTCGCTAAAAAATAATGTAGAGAAGAAAGGTCCCTTTCTAGACGCCGATCTCGTGGCGCTTGCTATGCAGATGTGCGACATTCTCGGACATCTGCATTCGATGAGTCCGAGCATTATGCATCTCGATTTCTCGCCGGAAAACATCCTACTTTCCGGCGATCGCGTCATTCTGATCGACTTCAACATCTCGGTCGAAGAGAATGCCATGCGAACCCGCACTGTCATGGGCAAACAACGCTACATGGCGCCGGAACAGTACCGCGGAACTCCATCATGTGCCAGCGACATCTATGCTCTCGGTGCCACCTTATTTTTTCTCTTGACCGCAAGAGAGCCAGAGCCCATTACTGTTTCCCGACCGATCAGATTCAACTCCGAGATTGATCCGAGACTGGATTCAATAATCGCGAAATGCACTGCTCTCGAAAAGGAAGAGCGCTACAGCTCGATCGGTAGCGTTAAGGAAGAGCTCTCAAGTCTGGACATCGCGAGAAAAGAAGTGAATTGATGAAACAGGTAGAGCACGATAATGATGGAAAGCTGAGTCTCCCGAAACTGTTCGGTCGATACAACTGTGCAGCTGAGATAGTCATTCCGTATCGCATACCAAGGCAACACAAATCGCTAATAGACGCCTGGCTCGAAACACGCTACAAGCCATCGTTGTGGAACATGGATTTTCCCTGGCTTCTGGTCATGGGCACATCGTTTGTCGGCACCGCGCTCGTCTCCGTGCTCTCCTGGCTGCTGGGCGTATCCCTCATCGACGCGATGGCCGGAGGCGTGATGGCACTCGCAGTAATGACTCTTTTTCCTTTGTTTTTCCTGATCCTCTGCCCGATGGCATATCCGCTATCCGTCTACGTAAACATGCGCCTGGCCTGGGGTAGTGACTGGATAAACAGGCTTTCGGGACCAACCCACATCGGCATAACAGATTCGGGTTTTAAACTCTGCGTTCGCGGTCGTCTGTTCTACAACTATCCGAATTTGGCGCTCTGGTCAGAGGTTTTCGATTTAGAATTGGTTTCGGATGCTCTGTACAAAACCGTATCATTGCGCTTCGTATACCAGACCGGATTTGGAAGAGCCGCCTTACGCCTGCCTCTTAGCGGATTCCAGACGGTTGATGAAATGACTCTCGTTCTGGATCACTTCGCGCGTAACGTTTCATCCGATCGTCAAGGCAGGCTTCTGGTGCTAATGAAACAAATGGAGTTTGCACCATTGATTAACGCCTTCAAAGACGGAAGATTTGACATAGATTTCTTCGAGGACGATGGCCTCGTAGACAAGCTTGCCTTCGGCGACGCGATCACGCAATGTGCAGTCACGTTATTGAGGACGGAGGAGGAGTGAACTATAAGAACACCCCGGATAACGTGGTTAGATACCGGACGTAATCAGTTTGCATTTGGCTACGCGACGATACTCTGTCTTGAACCCTTCCTCTTTAGCGTAGCCAAGGATCTTGTCGATATCGCGTTCAATTACAGCGCCAGCCATTTCGGTGACCTCATCTTCCCATGGTATATCGAAATCGTTGGCTCCCCAGTTGAGCGCTTTAATACCGTTGGCATTCTGAGTCAGAACCGACGCTCTGATGTGTTTAACGTTATCCAAGAATATGCGTGAGAGCGCGACGTGTCTCAGGTATTCATGCTTAGAGATCTCGTGACCGCCAAGGGCATTGTTCCAGGGTTTATACGTCCAGCACAAAAAGCTGAATAGTCCGCCATTGTTGTCGTCCTGAAAATTGCGCACGAAATCGAGATGGTCGAGGCGCTCCTCGAGGGGCTCATCAAAGCCGATCACCATAGTCGCAGTAGTGTTGAGACCAGCTTCAAGAATAGCTTTCTGGGTATCGAGATACTCTTTGACTGTGTATTTGAGCGGGCTGTGCCGCTTGCGAAATGGGTCCGATAGAATCTCGGCGCCACCACCGGTGATCCAACGCACACCTGCTTTTTTTAGAATTTCCAATGTTTCCGGCACGGATAACTTGCAGAGTTTGGCAACGTAGAGCAACTCCACTACTGTCATTGCGTAGAACTCGATCGAATCGCCGTAACGCTCACGAATGGAGCTGAACAGATCGATGTAATAATCGATTTTGAGTCTTGGATTGAAGCCGCCGTTGAATGCAAAGAGGTCGCCGCCTACATTTACGAGCTCATCGATCTTTTCGAATACCCACTCTTTCGAGCGAAGATATCCGTCTTCCGCGTTGGGAAGCCGATAGAAAGAGCAATAGTCGCAAAGCGCGACACAAATGTTGGTGTAGTTGATTATGCGCATCAGAAGATACGTCGCCGTCTTCGGCTCATGGAAACGGTCTCGAACGATGTTGGCGAGTCGTTGGAGATCATCGTCCGACGCGTTGTACCAGAGCCAGGCAGCATCATCCCGGCTTATTCTCGCGCCTCCTGTCACTTTACTGTCAATTTCCCGCATCGTGTTTTGCATTGGCGAGCCCTTCGTCTGTTGCCGAGTAATTATATCCAGTAAGGCTACGGTAGACGGAAGAGATAGGCTACACGTCCACCTGTCAGATGGTCTCGATTGGCGAAGAACTTGTCAGAAGCACGACGGAGTTCAGTCGTTGAAATGTATCAGTAAATGACAGCCCGGGTAAGAAGTCGCCAAGCTTCGCGCGGCAGAGTCACCTTGGCAAGTCGCCTGAAGAGTGGTATGGGGCTATCTCATAATGCTCAAACAGCTTACCTGTGCTGATGGTGCTTA
>CAZISK010000733.1:0-4686 GCA_964541355.1 uncultured Candidatus Obscuribacterales bacterium | reverse complement strand
GACTGGGCTAACTTTTCGGCGGGGGAAACCATTGCGTAGCTCCTAGCTGGACCATTTCTAGTTTATTGAGCCGGGCGTTCACTAGTTTATTGTGTCGCACATCCACTAGTTTATCACGCCGTACTAGCTCTAGTTTATTGTGTCGGACCGGATATTAGATATTTTCGGGACGCGACTTTTATCGAGCACGTCCAGATTTTTACATAGTGCATGAGGCTCCTTTCGGAATGGGGCAACGCCTCTTCAAACCGACGCGTGTGATTGAACAAGAGTTCAAAGCAGCCGGTCTCATCTAATCGTTAAGTATCTGATGCATTCCTCAAGATGCTGCAGATGTGTCCAACAGCCCGGGGAAGCCGGCGCTGAAATCGCGGCACTTTAGCGCATCTATCAGCTTGACAATCCCTGAATCAACTGAATCGAATGGAAGAGTATCCGCAGAATTCATCAAGAGAAAAGAGCTCTAATGCCAAACAATAAGAGCGGACATTTGATCGAGCCTTTTCCAGAAAGGCGAGGCATCATATACGGTGCCTTCGCTAAAACATCAAATGCTGTCCTTCTTATCTGGTTCTTGCATGTTTTCATTGCGGATGACTTCGGAATAGAAGATGTATAGAAGATCGCCAAAATCGCCTACAAAAAAACAAAAGCGGCATCTTTCGAATGCCGCTCTACAAAAGCCTTGGGCGGTGAGAGACTCGAACTCCCAACCCCTTCGGTGTAAACGAAGTGCTCCACCATTGAGCTAACCGCCCTTGCAAGGTTGAGTTTAGCACGACGCGAGGGATTGGCGCATTTGCCGACTAACTTTCGTAAAGACCAGTCCTGAGCGGTCAGTTGGAGACTTCCCGGCTAGCGCTTGTCAATCCTCCACCTACCTCAATGCGATTGAACGCCCCGTACACGACGCAAGTCTGTAGAATAGGTACAGGCGGGCGATTGAGTAAAATGAGACGGACTTCTCTGCTTCTGGCTACCCTTACTGCAATTATCGCGATGGGATGCTCGCGGGCACTCGATGCCAGCCGCTCCGAATGGCAGAAGCTGGAATCAAGTGCACTCGAGAAGGTCCAGAGCGGCGCTTATTCCGAAGCCGAGCAACAGTTTGAGTTAGCAATCGCTAAGGCTGAGCTGATCGCCGATCAGGAGCCGCTTGTCAAGACGCTGCTCGAATTAAGCGATCTGCACGCCAGGTCTGGACATCCTGAAAAATCGCGCCATCTCCTCACTCGTGCTCACGAAATCGGGGAAAAACAGCTAAAGGATCCCAAGATAACCAAGTCGGAATTCTGGCAGCTTAGCACCGCCCGCAGTGCCCTCCAGCTGGCCAACACCTACCGGGACCAGGGCGACTTTCCACAGGCAGAGGCGTTCTATAGGCTGGCCTCCCAACATGTCAAAGTGTGCACCACAAGCAGTGCACAGGACCTGGCTTCGAAAATCGAGAATGATTACCGTCGAATGGACACCACCCGTTATACCGCCGAAACGCAAATAGAAGAAATGCTACAAAGTGGCAGGCAAGCCGGTGATGATGCTCGAATGAGGTCGAATCAAGAGTTCAACAAACTCTGGAAGAAGAGCGAAAGGCTGGAACATGCCAACTCACCCGACACGGAAAAGCTGTTGCTCTCCGTGCTTGAAAAGGCAAAGGCTACCTATGGAATCAGAGAAACCAAGTATCGCTGGACGCTTCAACGCCTATTCACATACTACTCTCGTACACACCAACTTGAGAAATCGAGAAAGTTGTTCGAGCAAGATCTTGAACAGCTGAAGCCGGTCGAAAGTATCTCAAAAGAAAAACTGGAAAGCGATCCTGAATATCTCGCCGATCTTCACCATTTGTCCATCACTCTTTCGCGGCTGTCAGACATCGCCATGTGCCAGGATCGTACGCGCGACGCGAGCGAATATACAAAACGAGGAATTCTATTGCGACAGAAATGGGGTCCCCGCGACTTGCAATACGTCTACATGTTGCGCAGCGCAAGCGAACAGCTTCTCATCCTTAATCGTCCAGCCGAATCGGCTAATTATCTGGATGAGAGCTTTCGAGCACTCGATTACATTGAACTTCATTCAGGGAAATTCACGACGGCAGTTCAGACTCTCCGATTCCATCTAAGGATGTTTGAAGCGAAACTCGAGTACCATCAGGGCAGCTTTAAGGAAGCTGAAAAACATCTTCGAGAAATTCGCCACTCCTTTTCGAAAGTATTTAAGTCAGAACCGACTCTATTGGCGCTCACTTTAATCGCATCAGCCGAACTTGCGCATAGTATGAAAAAAATGGACGATGAGAAGACGTATCTCTCGGAACTCGGCAGGCTCTGGAAGGAACATGCTACCAACGATCCTATCTTTCTATTCCAGACTCATAAGCAGTGTGGACTCTTCCATTTAGCAACTATGGACTTCATTGCCGCGCTAGCTGATTTTGAGCGCGCACTTTTAGCAGCTAACAGATCCAAAGTCGATAACATTATAATCGATGCACATCGCTGGTGCGCCGAGGCCGAAAGAAGTCTAGAAAGATTCAACGCGTCGGAAAAACACGTATTGATTGCACTCCAAAGAGCAGAGTTGGTCAAGAACTGGTTAGCCGCCATAGATGCCGCCCTATGTATGGGTGTCTATATGAGTACCACCGGTCAACCCGAGGCCGCCGAGCCATACTTGCGAAAGGCACTGAACTGGTGCGAGCAATATTACCATTACCAGGCACATCCTAGATGGACAGCCCTGTTAACCTACGCTGATTTCAAGCGGAAGCTCGGCAATGTCGACATCGCATTTGATACCATGAAAACAGCTCTCGTCGTAGCCGAGAAGAATAAATCCAATCGGCCCGACCTTCGGGTACTGGCATACATCAACTTTGGTGGGTTGTGTTGCGACCGCGGCGATCTGCAGGAAGCGAGAAAGTATTTCGAGAAGGCCAAAGCGATTTATGACAAAGAGTCGCTTGTCGACCATAACTTACTGTTTCAGCTCTATACTGATTGGGCTAACTCATACTGGCTCGAACGCAATGATGAGAAGGCCAAACCGCTATATTCGCAAGCGCTGAAAGAGTTTCGTATGACGCGAAACACCGCTTCTGATATGTTGCTCGTCAAGGATACGGACATAGCGTTCTCACGTAAATTGCACCGGCTATACAGCAAGGACGGTCTCACGCATCAACGCTTACTCAAGCTCGCACAACTTACTTCGCAACTGACCAAGGGCAATCTGTCTGCATGCAGTGTGAAGTACCTGGCAGTGCTCTGCACATTGGACAATCGACTGACAGACGCCGACATCATCGACAAGATTGCATGCGAGACTCGAGACAGGAAGAAGCAGTTATGACTAGTTCACCGGAACAATTCCTCGTGTCACAACCAGTTTACCCGCTTCGAGCAATCGCCTTCCCTGGTCCGACCGGTCCGGTCCAACCGTGCTGATTTCCCCGAAAACGGCTGTCCGGTGGTCGTTTAAATCAAAAATCGGGGAATAAGTAAAGTACCAATCCAGCTAACTATTGGCGCAAGAAGGCGCTATGCCAGACAACCACTCCGACAACTCAACCGACCTGGTTGATTCCGCTGCTTCAAATGCCGACCGAGGGGAATTTCCGGACATCGATTCCGGACGATACGTCTTCGACAAGATTGTCGGGGCCGGTGGCTGCGGGACAGTTTACAGAGCATACGATAACAAGCTCGACAAAACTGTTGCCATCAAAAAGTTACACGACAGCAAATGCACTCAATGGCACGGCTCATAGTACTCGACGTAAGAAATACTAAAGTCACTCAACCGACAGTCGCGGCATTGTATGCGAAGAGAGCCAAAATGGGCAAACTATATATATATTCTCAGGGGACATCCCCAAGCTCGACATATCGGCAGAAGATCTTCCGTTCGGCGTCCTACCCGACGCTGCCGGCACAGAGTACAAACAAGCAGAGAATCAACCGATCAGTAACTGACATGACATGATTGGAGACAGGTAACTAGATACGAATGACTGACTCGCGACAAGAAGAGCTTCCCAAGATCCAGTCCAACCGTTACACAATCATTTCGGTGCTGGGTTCTGGCGGTGCAGGCATCGTCTACAAGGCCATTGATACTCTTCTCGATAAAACAGTCGCAATCAAAAAGCTTCACAGAACTGCCTCAAGAACCGAATCTCTACGCTTCCAACGTGAAGCGAAATTGGCCGCGACTCTAAATCATCCCAACGTATTGACCATATTGGATTTCGGATTGACCGAGCGCCATGAACCATACATGGTACTAAACTATATTGAAGGTCAGAGTCTCTCTTCGTATCTCGATTTAGTGGAGTCGATAAAATTAGAAGAGGCTCTAGACATCTTCATTCAGATTGCCGAAGGATTGTCACACGCTCACAGGAAGCGAGTCATCCACAGAGATGTGACACCCAATAATATAATGCTTGTAGACGACGGCACCAGAAAAATTGTGCAAATAGTCGATTTTGGACTGGCGAAATCGACAGAAGAGGAACAAGAGGTCACCAAATCCGGTGTCGGAGTCGGGACCCCATTGTATATGTCGCCCGAACAGATCAAAGGGAAAAGTTTCGACCAGCGGAGCGATATCTATTCGTTTGGTTGCTTGATGTACAGAGTACTAAGGGGAGTGCCGCCTTTCGAAAGTGACACC
>CAZISK010000732.1:0-4689 GCA_964541355.1 uncultured Candidatus Obscuribacterales bacterium | reverse complement strand
TTGGATGATTCTGCGAGACCGGCAGGCTCCGGACAGGCTGGCGAAAAATTGGACCTGTAGTATCGAAATGCCCATAGATTGGCGTTCTGACTGTTGTGGCAGGCGCTCATAAAAAATGAGCGGCACATTTGCAAAAGACGTGGTGTAAGGTGAATCGGTAGGGTACACTCTAAAATATCTATGTTGAAATCGAGGACATATTTTTGGCTGCTATTGACATATCTGCGGCTTAATCAGGAGGCTGGCGCGTGCCCACCGAAGAGTATCCTCTCTTGACGCAGCTGCTTCTTGGCAGCGGGCTAGTGACGAGAGATGATTTCGAAGACTATAAGATGATCGCTCGCGATCTCAAAATTCCTGTCACACAGGCAATCATCAATTCTGGTCTCATTAACGAAAGCAATTTGAGGCTGGCCCAGCACGCGGTAGATCTGGTCAATCAACAACAAATAACTCCTGACATTGCGATCCGCGCCCTGCGCGTCGCTATGCAGAAGAACGTAGATCTTAATCAGGCAATCAAATCGGTAAAGGAGCTCCACCAGCGTACTCAAGTCGTTGTGTCGGCGTCCAATGAGCTTACAGACCTTCTCGTAGCCGCCTCCATGATTACTCAGGAGCAATTGGGTCCGTTGTTCGTAAAGTCTCACGAGTCGGATCTCATGCTCGGGCAGTTGTTGGTTCTCGAAGAACTGGTCTCTACCGATGGGCTGTTGGCGGCACTGCATGCGGTGCTTATGATGCGTGAGGCGGATCTGCCTTTGTCTGACGGTATCAAAGGTTTGGAACACGCCAAAGCCCACGAGGTCTCATTTGAGCAGGCTCTATTTGAACTCGGTCTATTTAAGCACCCCGACGCAAAAACGACGAGAGTCGGCGAGCTCTGTCTCATGTCCGGTATCATTACTCGCGAGATCTTGGCGGAATGTCTCGAGATCGAGCTGTTCAAGAAAAAGCAGTTCGGTCAGATCCTGCTGGAGCGCGGCTTGCTCAGCACCGACCAGCTCGAGGCTGCCATTCAATTGCAATCGGCGATCTCCAACGACACTCTGAAGCCGTTCCAGGCGGCTAAGGCGCTTCACGGGGTCTGCAAAGAGAACAAAAATGTCTATGCTGCGATGGCGGAGTTCCACACTGCCAAAGGGCTGGAGGACAACGTGCGTTTGGGAGATCTAATCGCCGATGCCGGTATATGCGACAAGGCGCGCATCGAAGAGATCGCAATCAAGGGCGCCGACAGCGCTGTGAAAGTTGGAAGCGCGCTCTTGAAAGCGGGAATCCTTGATGAGAGTACCTTGTATTCAGCGCTGCGTTTGCAAACTTCGTTGCGGCTCGGCTACATGTCTCGGGAGAAGGCGATCGAACTGTTGAAATATTGCCACGACAATCACGCCTCTGTCGAAAAGACGTTCCACGATAACCATACTTATGTTCCGTCGCGTATGCAGTGGACCTGGGTTTGAGCCGGGGTCGATGATTAATAGACCTGCCAACTGAACAAGTCTTGCTTTTCGATGATGGGAGCGCCGAGGATTTCGAGCGTAGCGTTTTTGATCACTACTTTTTGCTTGGCAGCTTTTTTCTTGTTTGAAAACAACAGATCGCCGTTAAACGGGGTCAAAATCGGCTGCACGCTAACGCCATTGTGTTCGAGCAACAGCTTCGGAAATGAGTCTACGATTGAGATGTGCTTCCAGTTGTTATCCACCGGGATGATCTCCGGCTGCCAGGCTGGTGTCCAAACATCGCCAATACCGGTCTTGAACACGATATT
This sequence comes from uncultured Candidatus Obscuribacterales bacterium, assembly GCA_964541355.1. Taxonomy (GTDB): domain Bacteria; phylum Cyanobacteriota; class Vampirovibrionia; order Obscuribacterales; family Obscuribacteraceae; genus JADYXR01. The sequence goes on along the minus strand of CAZISK010000732.1, from coordinate 2,915 downwards.
GAGGTGAGCGTTAGCAGGGTGCTTTTCTGCTTTCAGGTCGCACGTGAATCTGATCGGGTGATGGCGGAGCAGATCTTCAGGCACAACAACCGGCTTGTCAGTTAGGTAGAAGGTGATTGGGTTGCCACCATTGGCGGTGTGCTCCCCGACGGTCTGCTTAAAAATGGTGGTTAATCCGGTCGAGTGATTGTTCGAATCAGGCTGCGGGATTGAGCGTTTCTTTGGTGCTACCTGTTTCATTAACAGGCGAATGCGGTAGCGACCGCTCTGTACGCCAGGGGTAGGAGAAAGATCGTCGACGGCGCGATGCGTGCCATCTGGATCGTGTAATTTCGAAGTTTTCGTTCTTCCTAGAATCCGGATATCTTCGAACGGTCTCGGCTCCATGGGCAGTCTGAAATCGCAGCCCTCTACCGCGTAATTCCAGGACATAGAATTGATTGATGGGAGAGTCTGCACTCCGTCGGTGCTCCCGTGACCTGGCTCTGAGATGTCTCCGTAGAGAAGCACTGGACTGTCAGAATCCCGATTACGCAGCTCTATCTCATTGTCTTTCCCTCGGGTGATAAGATTGGTCGGGAATGGAACGGCGTACCAGTGGCGCGTGGAGCGGTAGTCCATGTCCATACAGCCAGCCTGTATTGCAAGAGATCGCACGATCGATTCGTTGTCCTTCTGCAGCATTGCCAGGGGAATGGCATCGGCTATGAGCTCCGTACCGTTGATGCTGACCGTGATCTGGGGTAATGGCGACTGGCTGGACAGGTCACACAGTACGTATCCCGTAGGTTGCAACGGAATGCTACCGGCCGGAATCGAAATTGTCTGGCTGGCGGTCTGATGCGTGATTGGGCAGGACCACTCAGCCCATGTGTGTGAGCCGACGATACTGCCGGTGATACCGGCTATCGTGACAACCAGGCTGCTCAAAGCGACAGCCCAGAACAAGGGGTTGCCGCGGTTGGGCTCAGGCTGGTCTCCCTGGGACTCCAGCACGGTCCTGGTGGCGAAGATCCAGACCGCTGTCAAGCCAATTGACGCGAATAGAACGCATAGCCAGGGCGCTAACGGAACATATTGGCGAGGTAGAAAGGCGGCGCTGCTAGAGGCGAATGACTTGAGTTCGCAACCGACGGCAGCAAGCGTGGAAAAGGCAAGAAGCGTCCAGATGTATTTCATGCGCACCATGCCGTTCTTCCGCCACCACCAGGCGGCGGCAGCAGAGGCCGCCAGAATCACGAACGGAACGGCGGTGAAGGCATAGCGCGCCAGCGCGATAAAGGCGAGGTACGCGAAGTGCAGTCCGACAACACCGGCAATCACAGTGGTTGCGAGCAACTCCTTCGACTCGAGATTGCGGCGCCCCCTGGAGCCTGCGATCAATCCCCACCCTAGCGCCATGAAGAGCAGCAGTTGGTGCCAGACGTTTTGCGCGAGCGAACCGAGACCGAAGACTGAATATTTGCAATCATTCCAAACGGATGACCAGAGGCGGGCGACCTTCTTCATTTGCAGAAGCGCGAAATCAAAAGGTTTGACTTTCGCTTCGTCGACGATCATTTTGGTGGCCGCCTTCATATCCTCAGGAAAGGCGAGTTTGTTTGGAAACGGTGTCCAACCATCAATGCGCGAGAGATTGCCGGAGATAAGATTGAACGCGGGCAATCTATTGGTCGTCAGACGTGCCTGCCCTAAGGCGCACTGTGTGTACATGAGCCAGGGAGCGACGGCAACCGAGAATGAAAGGATGAATGCAACCAGTGGTGGAGCAGCTTTTAATAAAGTGTTCTTGATAGATTCACCCGGATTACGTCGCCATCCCACCAGGATTGACAGAGCTAAGACTGGAATCAAAAGCGGGAATGCGGGCCGACTCAACACAGTGGCACCAAGTACGATGCCGGCCCAGGCGCCTGACATCATGCGCCCGTGTAGCGTTAGACGAGGGGTGACAAGCGTCTTTCCTATAAAGTAAGTGGATACGACAAGCATGAAGGTGCAGAATGTTTCACTCATACACCACTGCGTGTTGACGATTGCCGGCGGGTACAAGGCATAAGCGATCCCGGCGATTATTCCTGCTGGGTTTCCAAAAAAAAGAGTTCCCAAAAGGAACAGGAAAACACAGGTCAGAGCATCAAGAGCCGAGTTCGCTATGCTAACCCTGGAGGTGATATTCTCGTACTGCGGTGTCTTGGAATCAAGACCGCAAGCGGCTTCCACAGCGCTCAGGTAAATGGGAAACATCGGTCCGTCGGTAAGCAGTCTGTCGACAAGCTTGTCGGAATCGAAGGCGTGATAGATGCCGCTATATTTACGTGCGTCCGCTTCGACGTTGGTAAAGAATCCGGCGGGGCTACCGCTCTCTTTGACGGTGCGCACAATTGCATTGCCGGATCGCAGGTAGTTCTGCGCATCTTCCAGATACCAGACGCGATGTTCAAGGCTCGTGTTGTGCCAGATTCGACAGGAGAAAGCTATGGCGAAAATCGCCAGGGCGACAACTATCTTGTTGCTGGCGAGTCTATGTATAAGGTTTTTCTTCTTCGACGATTCGACAAGGCTGTCGCTCTTTGTCTCATCGGCTAAAGATATTGTGTTAACCATAGAGAAAGTGCCTTTTTGAACGAGCACGAAGGCGAACATATCGCAGGCTGCCAAGAAATAATACTGGAATCCGAATCTTCAAACCCTAGAAGAACCTAATACTTGACTTGATATGCTGTTTTGGTAGTCAAGCGGAGTTCCGGCTGTGATTTGCCAGTGTCTTTGTGCAAAGCTGCCAGGAGCAGCTGTGAGGGCCAGTGTCTCTGTGCAAGGTGCCAGGAGCAGCTGTGAGGGCCAGTGTCTCTGTGCAAGGTGCCAGGAGCAGCTGTGAGGGCCAGTGTCTCTGTGCAAGGTGCCAGGAGCAGCTG
>CAZISK010000731.1:0-4698 GCA_964541355.1 uncultured Candidatus Obscuribacterales bacterium | reverse complement strand
GGGTCCCTTTTGCGGCTGGTCTTCCGTACTCGCTCTAAGAATTGCTTCCTGTAGCGAGTCTAAACTGGTCGATTGCAGGTCGGTTTTGTCAGACACCGGTCTGGATTCCTTTTCATTTGCCAAGTCCTGCATTGTCCCTCATTTTCTGCCTTATTGCCAAGCAGGATTGGACAGTGCGACATTTTATATAACATTGTAGCGTCTCTGGGAATCGCCAGGTATCGACCATTTAGCCAGGAAAGCCTGAGGGGCTCGTATTGTTTCGCAGGCGGATTCCCTGCTAATCTGGCATGGTATGGCCAAAATTCTGATAGTAGAAGACAAGGTGGACCTGGCGGTCCTGATTCGCTCGTATCTTGAGTTTCAAGATCACAACGCCGAGACGATTCACAACGGCGCAGAAGCGCGGGATATGCTCAAGACCAATTCTTTCGATTTGATCATTCTGGATTGGGATCTTCCCGAAGTAAGCGGTATCGATATTCTGCGACAGCTGCGCGCAAGCGGCTGCCGGACTCCGGTATTGATGCTTACCGGTAAGAATTCAATTATGGATAAACAGCTTGGATTCACGGAAGGCGCCGACGACTACCTGACCAAGCCCTTCAACATGCAAGAGCTCAACATGCGCATCTGCGCGCTTCTAAGGCGAACCATGGGAACAGCCATGCCTGCCACCACCGATAGTGCGCAATCAACCCAGGATACATCAATTCAGCTTGACAAAACCAACTCTCGAGCGATAAAAAACGGCCGACAGATCTCGCTTGCTCCAACCGAGTTTCAATTGATCGAGCTTTTGATGAATAGCAAGCCTCCGCACAAAATCTCGAAGCTGGTGGCAGCTGTCTGTCCTGATGCTCCGGAGGCGAACTACGATCTTTTGAACGCAACCTTGCGAAGACTCCGCAACAAGCTCGGCATAGAGACCCCACAGCTGCAAGAGTCCAACTTTCCGGATCTGGCCATCGCTCTTGCTTCGAAAACAGTTGGACACGATGATGAAGAGGAAATTCTCGATCCGTTCCTCGGCATGATTCTGGACGGTAAATATGAGCTGGTCGAGTTGGTGGGTGGTGGCGGATCTGGTGTCGTCTACAAAGCCAATCACTGTCTTTTGAATAAAACAGTGGCGGTTAAAATGTTGTTTCCCCATATGGTGGCAAGACAGCTGATGGTGCGTCGATTTCAGCAGGAAGCCATGGCCACCGCAGCTCTTTCGCATCCCAACATTATCAAAATCACAGACTTCGGCACCGGCGAGCAGGGGCAACCATATCTGGTGATGGAGTTCCTGGAAGGCAAAAGTCTTGCCGAAACGCTCGAGACACACGGAGCTCTCTGCACGGGCGTAGCGCTGGACATCATCATCCAGGCGACGACCGGCCTCTGCCATGCTCACAATAAAGGAATAATTCACCGCGACATCAAACCAAACAATCTCATGATGCTCGGCGATATCGAAGATACGTTCACAGTAAAAATCGTCGACTTCGGACTGGCCAAGCCAAATCGCCAGGAGGAGCGCCTGTCCAAAATCACGGTCACCGGCGAGGTGTTCGGCAGTCCCGCCTACATGAGCCCCGAACAATGCCGCGGCGAGACAGTCGATCACCAGGCCGATATCTATTCGCTTGGATGCGTACTGTTCGAGATGCTTGCTAACAGACCGCCATTCGTAGGCACTGATCCGATAGACGTCATCTTCCAACATTGCGCTCCGGAACCGCCAAAATTTACCGTCGAAGGTGGCAATCAGGAAATTAACGACTTCCTGACCAGGATGCTTTTAAGCTGTCTGGCCAAAAACAAGGAAAATCGGTATCAAACAGCAGCACGACTACTGGAGGATTTGCAAAGGTTCGAACAGCTTTATATTGCGCAGGAACATTCCGTAGCGCTCACGGTGTAGATTGAAACGATGCTGATTGAAAAAAGATCAAGAGTACATACCGGCCAAAGAAGCTGCGCCGGCAGATATGATTTCTGGATACTGACCATCATCACGGCGGTGATATTGCTTGCCCTCGTATACACCACTCTGAAAATCATCGATCAATCCGATTCCCATGTCAAATCGGTCACCGACATGAAGATCGAGCATAGCGCGCCCAATGTCTGGAAGCCCGAGCGCAATGACTGCGACCTTCTTCTACTCAAGGAGTCCGAACGCGATCCTGACGCAGTCATGAAAAAGTACCGCAATCTCGAGTTCTCGGAGGAGGGCTTCAAGTATTTCGCCAAAATGACCAAGCTGAGAGTACTGACCTTGAGCGATTGCACAGTCGAAGATTCTTGGTTGGTCCATCTGGAAAAGTTGCCTTTACAGGAGCTCACCCTCGCCGGCAGCGAGATCACTGGAAAGGCTGGCGACTCGCTTGCGAAACTGCAAGGTCTGCGATTTCTGGACGTTTCCAGATGCAAGTTTGACAATGAGGGCGTAAAGAAGATAGTCGCCCTACCGGATTTGCTACTGTTCAGCATCTCCGACACCGACGTCACGGACGAGTGCTCGAGAGATGTTGCGAAAATGAATAACCTTCTCGAATTGAAAGCGGTAGGCACACAAATGACCGGAGCTTCGCTCAGATATCTGGCGGCTACGCCTAAGCTGAGAGCTTTGCACTACGCCGAGAATAAGAATATCAGCGTCAGAGACGCGGCCGAACTCAAGAATTGCAAGAGTCTCGAGGAGTTGTATTTGAAGAGGACCGGTATTAAAGACGATGCCGTGAAAGAGTTGGCTCAGTGCCAACGATTGTCAACTCTCGGTCTCGAGGGCGATCCGATCACAGATGCGTCCCTTGTGGATCTCGCTAGAGCAAAGTCGCTCACCAACCTGCGTCTTCAGGGCTGCACCAAGATCACGCAGGAAGGGGTCAACAACCTCCGCAAGCAGCTGCCGAAATGCAACATCCAAACCGGTGAGATGAGCAGTCCCTTCGCAGACATTCCATACTAGAAAACTGATTCGTCCAACCTGTTACGGTAGTTCGAACTTATAACCGATGCCGTGAACATTTTGAATCGGCGACTCTTTTCCATCGACATCGATCTTCTGTCGAAGGCGACGAAAGCATGTCCGCAACGTCTCCGGAGATCTCGTCGAGGAAGAAGGCCATACTCTATCGAGAATTGCGTCTGCACTAAATACGGTGCCTGGGTTTTTCATAAAAAACTCCATCAGAGCGAATTCAATCGGAGAAAGTTTGATCTCTTTGCCGTCGCTGAAGAACTTATGAGTCTCGAGATGCAATTCCAGATACCCGTACCTCACGATTGGCTCCACGATTTGCGCCGGTCGCCTTAGCAGCGCCTTGAGGCGCAATGACAGCTCCTTCATCAAGAAAGGCTTCGGAAGATAATCGTCGGCACCGGCGGTAAAACCACTCTCTTTGTCTGCGATCGTACTGCGCTGCGTCAGAAAGAGAATAGGCGCCGTGCCACCGCGCTGGCGATACGCCCGGCAAATCTCAATCCCGGACATCTTAGGCAGCTCCCAGTCTAGAATGATGACATCATATTCATAGGCCTTGAGAAGCTGCAGCACCATATCGCCGTCTCGCTCCCAGTCTACAAAATATTTTTCGAGCTCAAGCCAATCAACAATGGTGGAACCAAGACTGTGATCGTCTTCTGCCAGTAAAATCTTCGTCATGAGCCAACTACTCCCCGGAAGACAATGGTACCACGGCAGGAAGCTCGATGTAGAAGCGACTGCCCTCAGAGTCGCTCTCAGCCCTGATAGTACCAGCCATTGCCTCGATTAGCGCCCTGGAGATGAACAGACCCAGACCCGACCCACCCTCGTCTTCAACCGTTTCTCTCTTCACCCTGGTGTAGCGCTCGAATATGTTCTCCAACTTCTCTTCCGGGATACCGTATCCATGATCTGCCACCACTATGGTGACAAAACCGGGACGCGCAAGCGACAAGCCGATCTCAATCGACCCATTGGCCGGAGAGAATTTGATGGCATTAGACAGGAGATTGACCATGACCTGGACAAGCCTGTCTTCATCAGCCTGAACAGAGATACCGATCACTTCCGGAATGACGATGTGAATCTCCTTCATTTCGGCCAGACTGCCCACCGATATGTCAGCTCGCTCAAAAACTCTAAGAAGATCGACCGTTGCTATGTGCAGGTCGAATTGACCTGATTCCAAACGCTCCGCATCAAGCAGTTCGTTAATAAGTACAATCAGTCGGCTCAGGTCCGCGGCTAAAGCTTTGAGCCGCTTCTCACCCTTTTCGGAGACCTCGCCGAACGCTCCCTCCTGAAAAAGGGAGATGGTTCCGTGCGCAGCGGTGAGCGGACTTTTGAGCTCATGGCTCACAACCGATACGAACTCGGCTCGCTTCCTGTGAGCCTCTTCGAGACTCGCTACCATATCGTGGAAAACCGCATCGAGCCTGGCGATCTCATCTTTGCCGCCAAGCGCCTTACCAATCGGAGCGCCCTTGGCCAGATTGGATGTCTTCTTCATGAGCACAAAAAGACGATTGGATATCTGGTGAGAAAAGAACAGGGAAAGCGCGATCGTGATCGAGATATTAGCTAGCAGACCTAGCCAGAGATACGTCAATAGACGCTTCTTGCTTTGCGCTTTGAGGCTGGCGCTTTCGTCGGTGAGCTTATGCTGCTCGATCAATAAAGCGTCAAAGTTATTGCCCAGACGGCCGACAACGGTGCCT
>CAZISK010000730.1:0-4705 GCA_964541355.1 uncultured Candidatus Obscuribacterales bacterium | reverse complement strand
TATCGTTCGATCTTACGGATTCATAAGGTCAACAGTCCGACAGATCCAGGACTGAAAGAAGAGCTCAGCAAGATCGCCAACGACGATCCCAAATTGGTCGAGGCTCTTGTGCTCAATTTCGACGGTCCGGAGATCAGAAAATTTGTCGATATCTATAACGACCCGAAGAAAGCAACAGCTGCTACACTCCTGCGCTTTATGCTGATCGAGAAAAATGCCGGACCGGAGCGTTTACTTTCGATGCTGACAGGGACTGAATCTGATCGAAAACAGGCGGAGGAATTGCTCAGCATGCTGAACGTATGGAAATTTCTGCCGCTCGATCCGAAAGCCGCTGTTAGCAACCATTATCAGGTCAATATTGACGAACCGCGAGAGCGCAATCTTGCGCGTCGTTTGTTGAACTGCGATCTGAGTCGTGAGGCTATGATGCTGTTGAAGGCGGATTTAGAGGGTGAGGACGAACGGAAGCAGTTTGTCGCTCACAAGATAATCAAAGTCGCAATTGAGCACTCTGAGGTTCGCGAAAATCTGGAGAAGATATATAAAGGGTTGTCGTCAAAGGAAGAGCTGGTTCGAATAGGTGCGGAGAAGTTTTATTCACTCCTGGAATCGGACCAAGCGACGGCAATTGAGCTCTTGCGTGCCAACAATACGGGTGTTCCATCCTGGGCAGCTATCTTCGAGGTCGCTAATACGCCTCAAAAAATCAAAGCGGTCCTTGAGCTTTTTCGCATGCGAACCTCGCCATCGCGTGTGCGAGAGGAAGATCAACCGGAACCGCCTCAACCGAAGATCTCGGCTGCTAAGGTGCTCGAAATGATCAATGGTCCTGCTACCAGGGATGATGCCGCCTTTGTTGTCCAGATGCTGGCGAAACCGGAGACGACGAACAAAGCGATCCGGCTTCTGGAAGTGGCTAGCCGTGGTATGGAGCGCGGAGCACGCACTTTCATTGAGATGATGAGCAAGCTGCACACAGGATCTCCTAAAGAGATCGCTCTTGCCAAAGCTCTGGATCAGATGCTTAGCAATCCGACTTTTGAAAATATGCGCGGACTGGATAATCTCTCCGTGCTGACGTCGGCGGACGAGTACGGCGATCCTTTTATGCCTTCGGAAGTAAAATTGGAAATTCTGAGGAGGATTTTGAATCCGGAGCAACAAGGGCCGATGTTGACGATGCTCTCGAAGTTGCCGTCGCCACGCGCTTGCCTTGGACTGATGAAGATCGAGATTGATCCTAAATACCGAGAAGCCAACAAGGTTCTGGCTGCCATGGCGTTTGGCAAAGACCCGATTGAAGCAATTCACACCGCCGCCTTCCTCGAGGAAGCGTCGTTCCGCGGCCTCGGTTTTTCGCCGGAGGTAGAATGGCTGATTGATCTGTTGAACAAGGCGGACACTCGGGACTTTGCGCAGACCCTGCTGGCTGCAGCAGAGCGCGCCTCGGTGCTTCAGGTCGAGAAAATGTATCGCGACGAGAATAATAGACCAATGTTGCATGACCTGGTCAAGATGGGCAAGGGGACCGCGCTAAACCGAGATCGACTTACGACTGTGCTCGAGCAGTCGCCGGAGGAGATGAAGACTCTATATTCGTTACTGCAGAATAAGGAGACCAAAGAATTCGGAAACCAGATAATCGATCTTTTCTCCGAGGACGGTGGTGCTCAGATGTCCAGGGTATTGTTGCTTGGTCTGGGAAACACCAAGCCGTTGTCTATTGATTATGCCAAGTCTTTGCTGACTCGATATCGCGCAACTGAAGATGAGCGCGAGCGTCGATTGCTTCGATCGCTTGCGACGACGAATCCGAACATCGCGATGGAGATCGATAAGAAAATCAACACACTCGGGATGGAAACGGCGCGGGAATTCATTCTGGAGCTTGCCAACTTCGCATCGCTTGCTGCAATTGAAGAGCTGGAAATGGTCGACCTCGCCAAAGCCCGCGAAGCCTGGCGCATGATGAACGATCCCAGATATCGAACCAATGCATTCAGATTACTTGGCTTCGACAGAAGATAACACTTTGACATCAGAACTGCTGACGTTCTCTCCGCCCTGAAGGACGGCAGATTCCCGGGCTTAAGCCGCAGTCGCACCTTACGCCCCGACCTGAACGACGAGGCTTTACGTTGCATCTGGTAACTGATTGATTCAGTCGAAACCAACGCGTAATCAGATTCACTTACCGCCGCTCCGATTAGCGTACAATGAGCTGATCGTCTTAACAACCGAAGGAAGGGCAGCTTCCTCCTTCGTCCAGTAGGAGCAGCATTCATGAGTCACAAAGGCAAGTCCTACGACATAATCGTCATCGGCTCAGGAATGGGTGGACTGGCATTCGCCAGTCTAATGGCGCAACTCGCCGGCAAACGTGTCCTCGTTCTCGAACGACACTTCAAGCTCGGCGGCTATACACATATGTTCAATCGCAACGGATTCAAGTGGGATGTCGGAATTCATTACGTTGGGCAGATGGCAAAGCATCAGGATTCACGGCATCTATTCGACCTGGTCACGCAGGGCAAAGTCGATTGGTTTCGAATGCCTGACAAATTTGATCAATTTGATTATCCTGATTTTTCGTTTTCAGTAGACGCCGATCCGGCTGTATACAGAGCCGATCTCATCAAAAAATTTCCGCAAGAGGCGCGCGCCATTCGCAGATTCTTCAATGATGTGCGACGGCTCGAACAGTGGTTCCGAGACGAGATAGCGCAGTCGTTCTTGCCACGGCCTTTGAGTTGGCTTCTCCGCGACGTTAATAAGGACAAAAGAGCTCTTGCGACGCAGACTACGCAAAGCTATTTGGATGAAAACTTCCAGTCGCCGCAGTTAAAGGCTCTGATCACATCTGAGTGGGGAGACTGCGGATTGCCGCCAGCCAAGAGCCCCTTCGCACTTACAGCTTTGATCGTAAGCCATTACTTCGGTGGCGGGTATTACCCCATAGGCGGGGGAAAGTCGATCGCGGATGCAATCACGCCGATAATTAAATCTCGCGGCGGTGACTGTCTTGTCAATCATAGAGTGACGAGCATAATTGTTGAGGGCGGTCGCGCTAAAGGCGTTAAGTTGGTGAAAGAGACACCGACGTCCAGCGAAGAGCAGATAATTCTGGCACCGGTAGTGGTATCAGATGCCGGTAGTGCAATAACCTTTGGAGAGCTGGTTCCCACCGAATACCAGGTGCAAATGCAGCCGCAAGTAGCTGCCGATATTTGCAGCATGATTACCGTTTACCTCGGGCTGAAGTCTTCACCGGAAGTACTCGGCTTTAAGGGAGAAAACCATTGGATCTTTGAATCCTACGACCATAACTCAATGTTCGATAACACATTAGCAGCACCGGGAGGGAAGGCTGGTGGTTGCTTCGTATCCTTTCCCTCGCTGAAGGATCCGACGGCCACAAAACATACTGCCGAGATAATCGGTTTCCTCAAATATGATGAGTTTTCCAAATGGGCTGATACCAAATGGCGATTTCGCGGTGCTGAGTACGATGATTTCAAGAAGCGCCTTATGAATACATTGATTGAGCTCGTGGAGGCAAGATTCCCTGGCTTCACAGCGTTGATCGAGTATGCAGAACTCTCCACGCCGCTCACCGTGAGCAGCTTCACCGGGCACTACCAGGGAGCGATTTATGGTTACCCGATGTCGGCAGTCGAGTTTTGCAAACGAGATTTTGATCCTAAGACGCCAATCAAGAATCTGTACATGACCGGATCCGACGTCGTCAGTCTTGGAATAATGGGTGCGCTGATGGGAGGAGTCGTCACTGCAAGCCATTTGATTGGCTCGACCGGCTTCCTTACCATTATTGGTGCGGCCAAACAGTTGGCCAAAAAGCTCGAAGTCGCAGCCGAGAACGCAGTCGATGTGGAGTTGGAGGCCGATGAAGCCTGTTCCCGGGAGCTTGCCACTTCGAGCAGTCCAAGTTAACCACGCAAATCCAGGTGGACAAAATGTATCTGGCAGGGCCAGGATCTGTGGATCCTTGTTGACGTCTTGAAAGGAACTGAGCGGTCTAAGCCGCCGACACGGTGGGTTTCCTCCTGCTTCACTGAGGCAGCCAGAATTGCTTCAGGTCCTATGTCCTCCTTTTCGGTGCATCTGGTAAGATCAGCACGTTTCACCAAGTTACCCGTCGAGGACGCTTCCATGAGCGCTTTTTTTCCAAGGAATTTTCGAAAACGGTATCCTGTAATTAAGTCAGCCAGCGGCGTTTGGATTACCGATACTGACGAAAAAACCTATCTCGACGGCTGTAGCGGCGCTGTAGTTGCCAACCTCGGCTTTGGTGTAAAAGAGATTTCGGAGGCGATTGCAAGGCAGGTCGAGCAAGCGCCATTTGCGCACACATCGCAATTTCTCTCGCAGTCCGCGCTTGAGCTCGCCGACCGGATCATCGCATTGGCGCCAGCGCCTTTTCAGAACGGTGGGCGCGTATACTTCGCATCGGGTGGCTCTGAAGCGGTGGAGACTGCGCTAAAAATGGCGCGAGGGTATTTCGTGGAGATCGGCGAGCCGACCCGCAGCATTGTTATCTCTCGCTGGCCGGGCTATCATGGGGCGACCTTAGGCGCGCTGTCGGCAACGGGCCATCTTGCTCGTCGCAAGCCATATCTGCCTGTGCTCAAGGCGCCGGCTATGATCCACACAGACTATCGTTATCGCTGCCAGTGCGGAGCCG
>CAZISK010000729.1:0-4705 GCA_964541355.1 uncultured Candidatus Obscuribacterales bacterium | reverse complement strand
CGTCCAGTCATTGCTTGATAGCGTTTAATCCTAACAGATGTTCAATTGGCGCAAATGGAATTGCGAGCTGTAGTATCATAGTTGAAATTCATCTAATACAGTGCCATTCAGGAATTTCATGCTGAAGCAGGCGCAATTAATCGGCACCACCTGTCTCCTGTTAGTTTGCACTACTGCAGGATCTGTTTACCTATGGTGGCAATCTACGCCGCAGTACGCTCTCATTGAAGCAAGGCGAGCCTATCTCGACAAAGACAAGCGCAAGTTCAATCGGTTCGTAGATGTTGCATCTTTGACCACGGCATTCACTGAAGAGATCATATTCGAACCTGCCGAACGAACGCCGAATCTGACTAAGCTTCAGCGCGTCGTGGGACTGGGTGCTCTCCATGAGGTCCGAACGAAGATGGACAATTCGCTAATCTTCCAAATTCAGCGGCTGGTTCGCAAAGAAGATCCCACATGCGAACAATACCGAGATGATGATAATGACAACAGAACCAGACTCTCTGATGATACTACAGATGATGGCAACCGAAATTTCAGGAGAAAAGCGAAATTCTCCAGCATAATCAGACAGGAATGGAAAAAAGAGAAGGAGCGCCTGAAGAAGGCCACCATGGATCGAATGCGCGAATTCGCCACGCACCACCCGGAAACCCTGATTAACCGCATTTTCTGCGCACCGGTCGGACACCGAGCCAGCGCCGTCAAAGAGATTTTGGCAGAATGCGGTTTCATCGCCAAGAACTTTCGCACCTACGCCTTCGAGAAAAGGGGCACGAAGTTCATTGCCACTCTGACGTTTCTCTCGCCTAGAATCAACAATTTGGTCAATGTAAAGCTAGAGTTGGAGCGACTCCGAGAAGGTCCATTTGGACGCTATCGCATTGCTCGGCTGGTCAACTTCAAACAGACGCTCAACAATCTGAACTATGATACAGACAAGCAGATGCAAGACCTCGTCACCTATGGCTTGCAAGATTTGAACGGTCAGACTCTGGCAAGCAAGGCCAAAGAGGTGATAAAGAATATCGGCTCCTCAGCGGCCAAACTAGAGAAAGAACACCAACAAATGGAATCCTCAGACTGATTTGATTGCCGATTTTTCTTTCGTACAAGACTGGTCAGCAACCTTTTCGATCACTTGACCGAGAATTTCGATGAGCATTTCCGCTTCACGCTTGCGCTGGTCAACCGTGCTAAAAATGCGGATAGAACGCTCGCCTGTTCCAAGAATGTGAAGACCATGCCTGAAGCTCTGGTAGATGATCGCCTCCTGGAAGTCATGGTTCGGTACGTCAAAGGCGTTCATCGGACCTAAGCCACGCACGTTTTCGACGAGCCTGGCGCCAGGCATTTTCTTATCGAATTTGTCGCCCATCTTTGCAATCAATTCTCTGAGATATTGACCCGACTCTTTGGCGTGGTCGGGATATGGCTTGTTCAAGGTCGGGTCGACGCTGCGAAGCTCTTCCAGTGTGAAGCAAGCGGTAGCGATGCTGAGCAGATTGCCTTCCGCCCATGTTCCTGAGAACTTTCCACCGGGCCAATCGCTGACGAGATTCTTGTCGATCAGCACGCCACCGACGTGAAGCGGCTTGGCAAAGCTCATCAAATCCGGTCGAAGGTTCGGATGAATCTTGTACCAGTTTTGCATTCCAGAGAATTCACCAGTCCGAAAGAGTCCCGTTTGAACTTCATCCGAAATAAAGCACATGCCTCTTGGTCTCATCTGACCGACAAAATCGCTCAATTTCTTCAGGAAGTCCTTATTCGGTATGACGTAGCCGCCTTCACCCTGCACAGACTCCATGACCAACGCGGCAACGAGATCTGCAGGTGCTTTACGGCTCTCGATCACCTGGCGCAGACGCTTCTCTTTGACCAGCTCGGCAAGAGGTGTGAAATCGATATGGCGACTAAAATCGACTTCATCGCCGTACGGGACATGCACCACATACGGTACCGATTGATAACCCTCTTTCTGACGAGATTTACTCATCGAGAGGGTGTTACTTGTACCGGTTCGTCCGTGAAATGCGCCATGAAATGCGATCAAGAAAAACGGATAATTGGTCCACAGATCATCGACCTTGGGACGAAGAAGAGTGATGCCGAGCTGCTCGCACATGTCACGATAGAGGTCTTCGCCGAGCATTTGCCTAACCTGGCGGAATTTTCGAAACATCGCCACCTTTACGGCATTCTCATTGGCTTCGGTTCCGGCATTGGCGAAGTTCATCATGAACTCGCCGCCGTAGGCTTCAGAAGCGAACGTCGTCATGAGCTCGGCCAGGTCTTGAGCGGCCGGTGCACCATGTCTGGAGGTAAAGAAAAAGTCCGTACCGGCTCCGACGAATCCTGCAAGTACGCTTCCCAGTCGCTGCAATCGGGGAAAGATTTTGGGATGGTTGTAACCAAACACCGCACTGGTCCCAACGTTGAGCACTGCATCGAAAAAGAGGTTGTCTTTGAAACTGCTGACGAATGGGCCGATGGCAATGTGCGTGACGTCTAGAATGGCCGGGAAGTCTGGATGTGTCGTGGCAGGTATGTACTTGACCTGGCGATCCATTATCGCCTGTGCTTCCGAACCGACAACTTCGTCCTGATCGACTTGAACCTGCAACTTGCCGCGATGACTCACGGCATTGGTGAAGGGGTTGGTGAAGGTAGACGTGTCCGCTTTGTTCTCCGGAATTTCGGTTGAAAACTTTGTCATCTCCTGCTCTCCAATGCGCGTCGCCAGACCGGGTGCTGGACCTCAGCCCGAAGCTACTTCACCAAACACAAGCGCCGACAACATGCCACGCCACCATTCCGATATGCTTCCGGATGCGGCGAACAGCCATTGCGACAGCTGCTGAACCGGAGGAAACTCTAGCAGAATTGCCCGCTACTCACTTGATCTCTCCTTCATCTGTCGAGCTTGACAAGTGTTCATCCGGGGTTCTTCCGAGCCAGGATCGACCTTTTCACCTTGAGCAGCTGAGGCTTTATTTCCCATCCATATTCGCATAACCCAATTGCCCGGTTAATAGTGGCAAGAGCCTCTTGTGGCTTGTTGCTCGACTGCTCGAGGCGACTCTGAGTCAACAGGATTGAAGCAACAATCCTCCTTCCGTGACTACTTGTGGCATCAACATCCTTGAGGCAGCGATTAAGGATATTGCTGGCATTCTCCAGGTGGCCAAGTTCGAGCTCACACTGGGCCACTCCATCCCGGGCCTGCACCGTATGCGGTGACTTTGGTCCAAACAGTTGTTCCCGCAGAGCGAGACTGCTCTTGTAATACTCCATCGCTGTCTTGTAGTCTTTCAGGCGCCGTTGATAAGCGTTGGCAATGCGCTCTAGTCTTCCCTGATTGCATCGGCGATCGCCTTCAACGATTTTCTTCGTCTCGAATTTTTCTCAGCGTACCGTTGATTTGCGTTAGATTTATGTTGGTTGGCGAAATTCACCCCGTTTATTTGGAGATCTGGAAATCTTCGCCGCAACTGTGAACACTCAGACTCTCTTAGATTGTTGCAATCTACAGTCACTAAACTGGGAAGGTGCTCCAACAAATCGCTCAGTTTTTGCGAAGATATTTGGGAGCAATCGTTGAGGCTTATTGTCTTTATCTTGCGCAACTCCCTCAGTTTGATGAGGGATTCGTCATCAATACTGTCAAAATCCAAAGTCAGCTTCGTGAGCGTCTTTAATCGACCGACATGCTCAAGTGTTTTGACCTGAGTGCCGGCAAGATTTAGGTCAATGACCTTCAGGTTCGTCAAATAAAGAAGGCCTTCATCGCTGATGTTGAGCGGTAATTTGACAACGAGGTTCGGAACATCTTTCAGCTTCGACAGTTCTTCAAGATCTTGGTCCGTCAACTTGACAAAATTGGACAGATCGCATTTATGTTTGCCCTTCGCGAGAAGACTTTTGACGTATTCCCTTAAGACAGCACGCTCGGTTATTTTCTGTTCAGTTGGTTTTTCTTCCCTGGGTACACGTTCAGTACTAACAATATCGCGAGGAACAGCAGATACCATACAAACAATTAGAAACAAAATTACAACTACAACCAGAGATTTTGACAGATTCTTGGACTTATCGCCAATCGGCTTTGCTATCGCCGGTGGTGCCCCAACAGTGGTATTTTCATCGTAAAGCTCTCCGAGTCTGGCTCTGGCCTCACCGGCAGTCGGTCTCCGTGCCGGATCTTTTGCCAGAAGCGATTTAGTAAGCGCAACTAACGATTTTTCAATCTCGCTTACCATGTCATCGCCCATCTGCGGCACGGGCTCTGATTGATGAAGAAGCATAGTCTCCAACGCGGTGTCGGCGACAAACGGTGGACGACCCGTCAAGCACTCGTATAGAACACATCCAACTGAGTACAGATCCGCTTTGTCCGTGACACTCTCCTGGCGGCTCTGTTCAGGACTCATATACTGTGGACTGCCGATGATGATTCCAGGTTGAGTCAAGTCAAATGCTGCTCCACCTACAGAAAGACGTTTGGCTACACCGAAGTCGAGCACTTTTACTTTGATTTCTTGACCCGAGCGGATCACCATGATATTGCCAGGTTTGATATCTCTGTGCACGACACCGGATTGATGAGCATGCTCCAGAGCGCTTAGGACCTGGATGATGATCTCAAAAATAGTATCAATCGACAATCGTTGTTCCTCTTTCAGGAGTTGCTCTAACG
>CAZISK010000728.1:0-4706 GCA_964541355.1 uncultured Candidatus Obscuribacterales bacterium | reverse complement strand
GTTTGCGAAGCTTTCCAGATATCACGACCGATGCCGTCACCTTCTATAAAAGGAATGATCGGTTTTGACGGGGTTACAGGGCGACCATTTTGAAATTTGATAATCTCGCCTTCAGGAACCTTGAGTCCGTTGAATGTTTTATCGATTACTTGACCCATTTCGAACACCTTCTTAGCCTACGTACTAAACACATTCCGAAGCCTCGCCGACGCCATGAGGCGGACTGAGGACGGGGTTTTTAAGGATATCAGCAAGTCCTGCAACGACAGCCAATGATCATTAAATACTAATGACTTTCTTCATTCGGCGAGCTTTTGCACCGATAAGGGGACTAAAATTCTGGTTTCACCCAAATAGCTAAGGACATTGACAACCGATGCATCTGAACCAGTCTTTGTTGAGAGCGGTCTCACTATGGCCACTTAAAGAGGCAATTGTTGACGGGCAAAAGAGGCTGAGCTACCTCGAATTGGGTCGCAGAATTGGAGCTTTGATAGCGGCACTGAAGGCGGCCGGCATCAAGAAAGGCGACGTGATTGCCGTTATGGCGCTCAATGGCCATGAGTACCTGGAGCTCTATTATGCCGCGTCTTTCATGGCAGCAGTGCTCAATCCGCTCAATTACCGCCTGAAAACGGCTGAGATCAAAGGGATTCTGGAAGACTCGCAAGCCAAGATTTTCGTCGGTCACACCGAGTTCGCCGAGCAGATAAGTGAGATATTACAGGGTGAAACAACCGTCACCAGCATTCTGTGGTTGGGTCCCGGCACACCGCCTGCTGTTGATATCGAGTCTCATCATTACGAGCCCTTCTTGATCGCCAAGTGGGGCGCGCCGCTGCCGGAGCCGGTCGCGACAGGCGACGACCTGGCCCAGCTGTATTACACGAGCGGGACCACCGGCAAGTCAAAGGGCGTGATGCTGACCCAGAGCAATACCGCCTTTAACGCTCTGGCTGCCGTCTCCGAATTGCATATCAGCGACGCCGACATCTGGCTCCATGTCGCGCCAATCTTTCACCTGGTTGACGCATGGGCGATCTGGGCCGTTACCTGGGCAGGCGGCACCCATGTTTTCCTGCCGCAGTTTAAACCGACGAGCGTTATGGAGGCATTCGAGCGTGAGAAGGTCACAATGACTGCACTCGTGCCGACGATGCTAGGCGCGCTTCTGGACTCGCATAATGTCTGGGAATACAGCTATTCCAATCTGCGTTTCATTTTGACTGCCGGCTCTCCTGTGGCACCGGATCTGGTGCGTCAGGTAGCCGAAGTCTTCCGTTGCGACTATGCCCAGTTCTACGGGATGACTGAGACCAGTCCGTTCCTGACCATCTCACTGCCTAACGCAAAGCATAAGAATCTTCCCGAGCATAAGCTTCTGGAATTGAAGGCGAAGACCGGCAGACCATTCATTGGTGTCGACGTGAAAGTCGTAAGAGAAGATGGCGCCGAGGTCAACCATGACGGGCAGGAAGTTGGTGAGATCATCGCCAGAGGACCAAACATCACTCAAGGGTATTGGAAACAACCTGATGTCACCGCTAATACCATAAAAGACGGCTGGATTCACACAGGCGATCTGGCAGTCGTAGATTCCGACGGCTATCTCAACATAGTCGATCGGAAGAAAGATATGATTGTGACAGGCGGCGAAAATGTATACTCCACCGAGGTGGAGCATGTACTCTATGAGCATGCCGCAGTCTTCGAGTGTGCGGTATTTGGAGTACCTGATGAAAAGTGGGGTGAAGCCGTAAAGGCTGTTGTAGTCGTGCATGGAACGATGGATCCGTCTCAGCAAGACATTATCGACTTCGTCAAGAGTCGTCTGGCACACTACAAAGCGCCTAAATCTATCGACTTTGTCAAAGAGCTGCCGAAAACCGGCAGTGGAAAGATTTTCAAGAAAGGTCTTCGCGACAAATATTGGGAAGGGCTGGTAAAACGAGTCAATTGAGCTAGTCGATTGACCTTTGATTTCGTCGCGCAGCAAGAAGGTATCCTATGGCATCAAACTACGACGCATTACTGGTGGTGTCATTTGGAGGACCGGAAGGTCCTCACGATGTCGTGCCGTTCCTCAACAATGTGCTGAAAGGAAAGAACGTACCTCCGGAGCGCGTGCGCGAAGTGGCTCGTCACTACGATCAGTTCGGCGGAGTCAGCCCGATCAACGAGCATAACCGGTTGCTTATAAAAGCGCTTGAGGAGCTGCTCTCGAGCGAAGGACCGGAGCTACCGATCTACTGGGGCAACCGCAACTGGCATCCTTTCCTTCCTGACACCCTCAAGCAAATGTCCGAAGACGGCATACGTAACGCGCTCGCCTTCGTCACCTCTGCCTATGGCTCCTATAGCGGCTGCCGGCAGTATCTGGAAAACATTAAAGAAGCGCGGGTCCAGGTCGGACCGTATGCACCAGAGGTGGAAAAACTCCGGCTCTTCTTTAATCACCCCGGCTTCATCGAGGCGAATGCAGACCACCTCTTGCAGTCGCTACAACAGCTGCCTGACGAGCGACGTACGAAAGCCAAAGTGATCTTTACCGCGCACAGCATTCCGAAATCGATGGCGGAAGGTTGCCAGTATGTCAGCCAACTGAAGGAGGCTTCCCAACTGGTATCAGATGCGGTTAATCATAAAGATTGGGAGCTGGTCTATCAGAGCCGTTCTGGACCGGCTTCGCAGCCGTGGCTGAGCCCCGATATCTGCGACTATCTCGAGGATGTTGCCGCTTGCGGATACAACGATGTCGTCGTACACCCGATCGGTTTTCTCAGCGATCACCTGGAAGTGATTTACGATATCGACCTGCAGGCGAAAGAGAAGGCGGACCAACTAAAAATCAATTTGATTCGGGCTGCCACTGCCGGAGTCCACCCGGCCTTCGTCAGGATGATTCATGACCTCATCTTGGAAAAAACTGCAGATGCACAGCCCAAAGTATCTGGAGAGTTCGGACTGGTCCCGGAGCAGTGCCAGACGAACTGCTGCTCCTACGCGCCCGTGCGGCGGATTTGAGTCACGAGCTCTAGCTTGAAAACCGAATCCAATCTTCCACAGTGGTATCAGGACATCGTTGCCAACATCCGAATATTAGAATGCTCGATGCCGGCAATACCGTTGCGCTTCCAGCGAGATGCATTTTGGGGAGATTCATTCTTCTATTCGGGCTTCCCGATGGTGATCAGCTGAGCTTCAGGTGTGCTAAATTTTCGGCTGGCGCCGAGCGTGACGATGTCGTCTCTTCGGTGTAATTCAAGTACTCAGGAGTGTATCCAATGAAGCGTCGCAGCAAAATTGCTTTAGCAATAACGGTGGCATTTACTGTAGGAATCAATTCGTCGGGCTCGCCTGCCGGCGCTCAGCCCGCCTGGACCCAGAACTTTACCCAAGTTCTTGTCAATGTCAATGAAAAGCTGACCACCATCCAGCGGACGCTTTCAGATGCAATCGCGCAGGGTAGATTATCGCCGCAAGCCGCGGAGAGCTTTAGACAAGACCTTACTCGGATAAAAGACACACAGACTCAGTATCAGGCAGACGGAAAGTTATCTGTCTGGGAGCGGGCTCGCCTCGTCTTCGAGATCGACAATTTGCAAAAACAGATCGATGGAGCACTTGGTCCCCGACCGACAGAGTCAATTTCGCAAACCAATCTCACAACGCGCCAGACAGATCTCTCGAGAGATATTTCCGATGCACTTTTCCAGGGCCGATTGACTAAGAGTGAAGCCGATTATTTCATCAGCGGGCTGGACAAAGTAAAGAACATGGAAGCTTCGTACAAATCGGACGGAGCCCTTAACCCCACCGAGCTGGCGTCTCTTTCCTTTGAGCTGGACAATCTCACAAAATCCGTTCATGACAAAATCAGACCGCTGAACATCGGAACCGAATCTGTACAAACGAAAAAACTAGAGGTGCAGACTCGCATTTCTGCGCTCAAGAACGAAGGCAAGATTACCACAATCGAGGCCGATGAGTTCACGCAGGACCTCGGTCGAATAACGGCTCGAGAGAATTCCTTCCGGCAAAACGACGGAGTTCTTGATACAAATGAATCGCTCAATATCGCACTCGAGCTCGAACGCCTTTCCGGCAGGCTCGATCGATTCCAACCTCTTTACAGTCAAGCACCCGGCATCGATGCACGGCAGCAGGCGCTGGAGAAGATGTTAGGCGATGCGTTCAGCAATGGAAAGCTGACCTCTCAACAGGTTTTCGAACTAAAGCAAGAGTTCGATAGTATTGCCGCGGCAGAAGCTAGCTTCCGGACGGATGGCGCGCTCTCGGATACGGAGACCCTGGCCCTCGGTCGCGATCTCGACAAGCTCAAGGTGAAGCTGGAACAATACGTGCAAGCGAGTGCCACCACTGCCCCTCAGGGTGGAATCAATCAGATGCTTGCCGATGCTCGCAGACGATTTTCGGATGCCCAGAACTCTAACCGTCTCAGCCCTGACAGCGCCAGGGACCTTCGTACATCTCTCGATCGAATCGACTCTCGTCAGAGCTATATGCAACAAGACGGAAGGCTGGACGATAGCGAGACTCTCACACTGGCTGCCGATATCGACCGATTCAATTCCGATTTGAGTAAAGCGGTTGCGCCGCTGCCAAACATCGAAGCAAGAAAAGGTGACATTGTTCGGAAGATCAACGAGGGTATCGCCGCCTCTCGAGTGAAACCGGAAGCGGCT
>CAZISK010000727.1:0-4709 GCA_964541355.1 uncultured Candidatus Obscuribacterales bacterium | reverse complement strand
ATTCTCGCCTGTACTGTCCGTGCCGTCATTATCATCGTCGTCATCATTGCCATTGTTTCTAAATAGGTGGTCGTAGACCTCAGTGGCCATTGCTCTGCTCGCCCCATCAGCCATAGTGGAGTACGTGGTAGCGTCAGATGTCCTCTGTCTGTCAGTTGGAGGAGTGGTCAAATTTTCAGGCGGTTGATTGGCAATGGTCATCGTATGAGCCTCTTGACGTATCTGAACTGGCGCGGTAGGGATATAGGAAGTGGTTTTTTACAGTGCACGAAGTCTAATATCGAAACCTAACCATTCCCTGACCAAAGTGTCGGAGTAGATTAAAAATGGAATTTTTGAGTAAGAAAGCACGCCAGGGATGGTCGGAAGATCGCTCCGTCCCTCGGCATGTTTGCTTGTTTTAAACGATACTGATTGCCCATAACAGGATTGCCACAGGATCGTCGGGAAGTCTGAAAGCTCCTTCTACATAATCCACATTGTCGGTCAATTGCTATGCAATTGTTTCTAGTCTTGATATTAAGCTGACTTCGTCCCCAGCGACTTTCTTCTGCAATTGCGAAACTCGGAACCCGGCTGGTCGACTCTCGCTCGGAATCATGACCTGGTATGGGGAGAGTAATTAGTAAGGTATGGGAGAAATTTGGGAGACTCCTCGTTCCATTCATTAGTCTTCAATGCGCCAAAGTGTAACTTGCTCTCTTGCCGGGGACTCCCTCAATCGACCAATTGCAGCGTTCCATTTCTCATGGGGAGACTGAAGTACAACCGGCTCCATCCCTGGCTTCTGGACCGGGCATCGTCGTTAAGCAAGAGTAAGGCATCCCTTGCCAAGGCATCTCTTTCCTTTGCCAGTTTCGCAAGAGCAGTCTGCCATTTTTGCGGTGCTGTAAGTTGATAGACCGCAGTTTATTGTCAACTAAACTACATTTTTTGATGATTGCTCATTGAGTGAGTGTAATTCACAGTTCAACGTTGTTTCCGGTCGTTGCAGATGTTTCTGAAAATATGTTGTAAATCACGAAAAATGACTCAACCAAGGTTGTTCAAAGTGCCGTACTAGTAATGACTCAAAACCCGAAGCCAACAGCCCGGCCATCGAGACGAACAGGCAGTTGGCCCCGATTGTAACAGGCAAGTGAACAATTCAGCTTTCGTGCTGTTTGACAACTGGAGATCTTTCCACAGATGGAAACATTTGATTGTACAGATACAAAGTCTTGGCGCCTCTCTGTTATCCTATGACAGTTCAGGTATTAAGGTAGTTCAGGTATGAGCACCAGATGGAGCCATCTGAAGGCCGATGCAGACTATGCTCTGCAGTACGGTAATTATCAGGAAGCAGAAATGCTATGGCGGCGAGCCCTCAAGGAATGCGAAGCGTTTGAGAAGGGCGACCATCGCGTGCCCGTTACGCTGGAGAAGCTTAGCGATGTTTTGTGCCACCAAAGGAAGTACCAGGAAGCAGAACCGTTGCTCGAAGAAGCTGTTCAGCTACGGGATGAGAACGGCGACCTACCGGTAGAAGAACGCGCCAGATCACTTTCACGGCTCTGTCAGGTATATCTCGAGCTGGACAGATTTGATCAAGCCGAAGCAGTCGGCCGAAGATCTCTGGAAATCTATGAGAGCGGGACCGTTCATAACGAGAATGACTACGCGTGTGCTTTGTACGATATAGCACGCATTTTGCATCTGCGCGGTGATGTGGTTGCGGCAGAGCAGGCGTATCGCAAGTGTCTTGCCATGAAAGAGAGACTCTTAGGCGAAGATGATGTGGCGGTCAGCGACGTGCTTTTAGCGCTTGCAACACTTCTCGATCAGGACGAACGCTGGACCGATTGCGAGCCTCTTTATGAGCGCTGCATTCTCATTCGCGAAGCGCGTCTCGGCGCTTCGCATGCCGAAGTCGTTGCTGCGATGGGGAGCCTCGCAAATCTGTATCTCAAGGAAAACAGGTTGATCGACGCCAAGGTCGCTTATGAAAAACTGTGGTTCCTGATGGACAAGATCCCTGAGTCGAGGCAACCACATTTGATACCGTACATGGAAGGTATGTCGGAGATGTACGAGATGCAAGGGCACTTCGGCGAAGCGGAGAAACTACTTAATAGAGTTCTGCGTTTGCAACGAACAGCATTGCAATACGATGATGTCGAACTCTTGCCTACGTACGATCGACTTGCTCATGTAGCGATGCTGCAGGAACGCTATCACGAAGCCGAAGATCTGTACGGGCGCTGTCTCGAGATTCGTGAAAGCGCGCTGGGCAGCGATCATCCAGATGTCGCCGATACGCTTGATCGCCTAGCCGCTTTGTATTTCGAGACGGAACGGCATGAAGAAGCAGAGCTGATCTGCGTCAGGGCGACCGAGATTTTTGAGAAAGATGATCAAAGCAGTCATGAAGACGTGATAAACAGTTTGAAGCATCTCGATGCGATTTATCGTACTCAGGAGAAATATGACGAGGCCGAGAGCGTCTTGATTCGCCTGTTTATCCTGCAGAAAAAGCTTTTCGGCACGACCAATCCGGACACGGCTGACAGTCTTGCTAATCTCGCGCTCGTTTATCAGAAGCAGGAGCGTCTGGACAAAGCTGAGCTCTTCATGCAGAAAGCGCTTGACATAAAAACAGATTCGCTGGGTGAAGACTCTGCAGAGCTTCAATCACTAATCTCCAATGTCGCCGAGTTGAAAGAGCAGGTCGGTGATTATGAGAGCGCGCTTTTGCTCTGGAGGCGATTGGAAAATCTCTACAAAAAATCGTTCGGTGAGCACCATCCTAACGTAGCAGATGTGCTGGACCATACTTCACGATGCCTGCAAGCAGCCGGAAGGTTTTCCGAATCTGAGGAGGCGGCAATCAATTCGCTTGCCTTGAGGGAACAGGCATTCGGAGACGATCATCCGAAGGTGGCAAACAGTCTTTGCGAGTTGGGACAACTCTTTTTCGAGCAAGGGAAACTCGAGGAAGCGGAGCGTAACTTCAAGCGTGCTCTGAAGATGCAACTCGACATTCTCGGCGATGATCACGAACAGGTCGCATCGACGTACGGCCGGCTCGGCGCCGTAGCGTATCGGCAAGACAATTTTGAAGATGCTCGCGAATATTTTGAAAAAGCGTATGAAACTCGCAATGAGCGTTTTCCACCAGACCACCCCGATGTCTGTTTGTCGTTTGAGACGCTTGTCGGAGTGATGGATACGCAGAAGGATTACGCGGATGCAGAAGCGCTCTGCAAGAGGGTAATCGCATTGCGAAGCAAAAAGCTTGGTTCTCGACATGTCGAGGTCGCTTACGCGCTTTCACACTTAGCCAAGATTTACCACGCTCAATCGAAACTCGAAAAAGCAGAAAGCATGTATAAGCAAGCGATCGATGTTTATACGCTCGCCCGGGGGCGGGAAGGTATGCAGCTGGTTGGCATGCTTGAGAGCTATGCCCAGACTCTGCGTGAACTTGGCAACAAAGTAAAAGCCGCGAAGATGGAGACCAGGGCTAAGGCGATTCGTGACAGCTACACTGCCCGGGTATAGCACTTCATTGCAAAACTCCGCATCCTCTGGGCGCTTCGGTCCGAGAATTCGTAAAATGTTTGCTGAGCTTGACGATCGGGTGCGGATTTCGAAAACGAGTTCGACCGAATTCGGTCAACATTTTGCTGAGCTTGACGATCGGGAGTGGAATTCGAAGAGGAGTTTGACCGAATTCGGTCTAAATTCTTGATCTGGGAATTTATGGAAGTTAGCAATCACAAGTTCCACGGAAAAAGACCCGTCCAGGTCGGAACGATTACTTCTTCATGTTCCAGAGTTCGTTCCAATGCTTGTCCCGTTGTGATGAGGAAGAGACTTGAGCGCTCTTGCGGCTGGTCGGAGCGGTCTTACTCGGGCTCTTCGTGGCGGAAGGAGTGTGCTTTCGGATAGCTCTCGCTTTCGCCTTATCTCGGACTCTGGATGCGCCATTGTCTATTCTTCCGTGTTCCTTTTCCGTTGATACAGCAGAATTCACCTTCTCGTCTTTGCGGACGGTCGTCCCGCTGGAGTCGGCACTGTCCCCAGCCGGGGTGCCGGCGTTGTTGTTTACCGGGGAACCAGCTCCTTCGATCGCAGTTCCGGTGACCGGCTTTGATACTGCCTGTGGTGCAGTGAGCGCGTCTGGAACCATACTTGACTCGATGTACAGCAACCTGAATACGACAATCGCAAGCGATACTGCAATCAAGAATGAAAATCCAGCTATCGTCCACGGCATCCATTTGAATCGGCCTCCATCTCCAACGAATGTCGTCTTGACCTTTGCCGTGGAAGATCGGGCTGCATTGCTTATGGTGTTGACCACTCCTTGTGATAGGCGCTTGCGTCCTTCAGAACCCGGGTCTTTGCTTGTCGATCTGGCTCCATAGCGAAGTAGATACTCTTGCGGATCTGCATCCATCTGACCGGACAACGCCTCGACAAGCGCGTTCTGAAACTCCGTTATCGTTTGGTATCGCCATAAAGGCGGCTTTTGAAGTGCCTTGCGAATTACCGCCTCGATTGCCGGCGCTACCTTAACATCTGGATTCATCGATTCGAAGGTCGGCGGCGGGCGCAGCACATGGGCCTGAATTAGCTCATAAACTGTCGGAACGTCGAAGAATGGGTCTTTGCCTGTGAGCATCTCATACATTACAGTTCCCAGCGAGTAGATATCAGAGCGCTCG
>CAZISK010000726.1:0-4717 GCA_964541355.1 uncultured Candidatus Obscuribacterales bacterium | reverse complement strand
GACATTGAGCGGAAATGAGGAAATCTGTGTAAACGGGATCATAATGCACAATACTGCGCACAGTTGAAATATCGGTCTGAGAACCGGCAAGCTCTCCGGCATCGATTCTGTGCGGTCGAGACGATCCTTTGAATAAGTCCGCCAATAAAATCGTTCGATTATTTTCCAGACCGAAAGTACAAATTGATTTTTTGCTAACTTTGACCACCAGGGCGCTACAGCCGGGTGCTCAATCAACTTTCGTCTGTATGCCGCAAAGAAGTCAGTTATGGTAAGCAGCACAGGGAAAAGTCCGGCTAAATAGTTACCAAACTTCCTGAGCGTAGCGATAATCTGAACAGGGTTCATGCGTGCGGCCCGATGTGTTCACTATCGGGAAAGGGTAACACAGAGCCAACCGTTTCACACCTTTGCAGTCCAATTGTTTTTTTTTGCGCTGAGGCAACTCGCCAAAGGTTGCGGACATCTGGATGTTAGATATTTTCGGCCCAAGTCCTCGACTTTTATCGGTGTCAATCGCACGCACTGGGTCGGTGGTGATGCTGGGAACGGTTTCTGGTTAAGCTGCTCTCCTGGAACCTTGACACCCGAGACGACTCAGGTATGCTGTCATGTGCAGCGGGAAGTTTCCGCTCTAAGAATCGATTATTCCATCGCGCGCTCTTGGGAACGGAGTCAATGAATAGTTACATCTACCGAAACACCGCTGGTGATACCATTAGTATGGCTGCTGAGCTTTTTCTGCTGATTCTCCTCTCTACAATTTTTTCTTGCACTGTGGCATCTGCGGAGGTATCTAACTCTGGGCTGACACAACAAACGAAATTTGTCGATCCGCAACAACAACTGCTAAACGAATATAGACTTCACTTCAACGATCCGGAACAACTACAACAAGCGGGATATAGATTCGAATGCCAAGGAAATTAGTTTTAAGGCGATCTCGAAAATAAAGCCGTTCTTTGTATTTCGGAAATCGCGTTATTAAGTCGTTATAGATGGCAACCGCCTGTTCGTTTCGTTGCGACCAAATGTGGACAACGTAACTGGCTCTATTTTGAAGCACTGCATGAATGCCAAATCGCCGAATTCGAACAGGGAAATTTTTCGAAGTCAGTTGAATCCGGCGAGAAGTTACTGACTCAATTGGACAAGGCTAATGTCCCGAAAACTTTCCGAATCTGGTCACGTGGACAGAGTGCTCTCGACATGGCGCGAAAGAAAAAGTCTTCCAGCTAGTTCTTCGGAAACGGATTTAAGAAGCTTAGAGAAGGCCAGCGTGAGCTCAAGTTCATGCCCAATGAGTTAACCGCCCGCTCGCTGGATCTAGTCTCACGCCCTCAGTTAAGCATTACATGGACTGCGATGGGCTATTTGTTAAAACGGATTGCTTCAATCCCAGGCTTGATTATCTCCGGTCTGAACAGTGGCAAAGGAGTAGACAATTTATGAGAAAGCTTGAGAGATCAGGTAAAGCTGCAGTTCGCCTGGCGATCGCTCTGTCGATGGTCGGTTTATTTGCTGTACCTCAGGTTATGGCGGATACCATGGCCGGTAGTTCCGCTTCGAGCGAAAATGGCGGTGTTACAGCGACTAATTCTTCGTCACGCGCGACAACGCAAAGTACGACAGAATCTACAACCAGCAGTTCGACTCAGGCAGGCACGCAGAATGTCTCCAATTCCGGCGGCATTAAAGAGTCGAAATCTACAAGCCAGACCGGAGACTCTTCGGTAGCGAGATCTGCCGCCCAGAAGGGCATCACGCAGACTGGCATTCCAGTTCGCAAGTCGTCTCAAATGATCAGCGCTCGAACGCCTGTTGTGCGTTCGAAAACGACGAGATCAAGTGGTAAAAAATGGAAGACCGTCCAGTACAATTGGAAGACTGGAAAGAGGACGGTTTTAAGATAGATGAATTACATGCCGGATGGCTATACCGAGGTGACTCCATACCTGACAGTGCATGACGCGCATCAACTGCTGCACTACCTTGTGACGGTTTTTGATGCGCAGATGATTCGAAGAGTCGAGGAGTCCGATGGAAGGTTGAAGCACGCTGCAGTGAAGGTCGGAGGCGCCCATATAGAGATGTCGGAAGCTACCGACGAGTATCCGCCTACACCGGCAGCGATGCACATTTACGTCCCGGATGTCGATGCGACTCATGCTCGTGCTATCGAGAATGGTGGCACCGTCATTTTTGCTCCGATGGACATGGACTATGGCGAGCGCAGTTCAGCCGTGAAAGATCCATTCGGCAACAACTGGTACATTGCCACCTGGAAGCGTTAGCGAGTTCGCCATTCTTGCACGCAACTTGCCGTTGAATGGAAGACAGCATGTTTCCTGTGTTTTGTGAAGACCAGGTCGATTTAGGCAGCATTAAATGCCAGCCATGGTGCTACTTTGAAGTTAATAGAACTTCGGAAAAACTGACTATGAGCACAAAATCGATCGTTATGATCTCGGTCACCATGTCGGTCGTACTGGCGGTCACCTGGTTGGACTATCAGCACTTCTCCCACCCGGAAGCATATCAAGCCAATAGCGGCGTTACGACGGCGGTGAATCCCGATAGCCAGATGAGATAACTGCTGACGACGTTTCTGCCCTTTCCGGGAATAATGTCTGGGTGGTCGCGAGAGACGATTGTAAGATGAAGATCAAACTGGACATGTGGATACTGCTCGGTGTCACTGTTCTGCTTCTTGTTGCAATGATATTCATCGTGTTGCGCCTCCTTGATCAGTCAGAGATGCACGTAAAGTCGGTCAAGGAGATGCGTTTTAAATACTCCGGGTACCAGTTTAATGCGGAGCCTACTGAATTCGAGCAAATGATCGCTAACGATCTCGCGGAAAATCATGATCGCACTGAGGCAAATTATAGAAACTACGAGATGTCGAAACCGTGCATGAAAATGATAGGTAAGATGAAGAACCTTCGTTCGCTTGATCTTTCCGATTCTTCAATTGGCGATGATTCCTGGTTTCGTTATCTAGAGAAAGTGCCCTTGCAGCACCTGGCGCTGTCTGGGACTTCCGCCGGCGATGTAGCGATGCTGCATGTAGGTAAGATCGCATCTCTGGAATCGCTGTATATCTATGATACCAATATCAGTGGCAAGGGTCTTGCGGCACTTGGCTCGCTGTCTTCTTTGAGACATCTGTTGGCAAACGGTAATTCGCTTAACGACGATGACATCATTGCGCTGCAGGAACTGCCGAGTCTGGTGGAGCTCAGTCTGAGCGGCACCAGAATCACCGACAAGAGCTGCGATGTTCTCGCCAAAATGCATGAAATCATTACATTGGACATCGGTCACACCACAATCAGTACTCCGGGCTTGACGAAGCTAAAGGAGATGGATTCGCTCGGTGATTTGAGGATGAAGAGCGCAAGTCTCCACGATGAACAGTTGAAGGTGATCGCGAGCTTACCGCATTTAAGAAAACTGACGATCGATACAAACCCAATCACAGACAAGGGGTTGATGTATCTTGCTCAGTGTAAGATGTTGGCTTCCGTCAACATCAACGATTGCAAACAACTGACGGCTGCTGGGATTCTGAAGTTCAGGGATAGTCGACCTGATCTCAACGTCGACGCTAGACGGCTGACAGAAACCGGTGAGCTTACACCTATTTAGATCCGACTCAAACCGCACCGTCAAAGTGATAATGTCAGAGGGAAAATTAAGCGCATGGTGCAGCGTCCTTGAATATCTCTAAGCTCAATGCGCGTCGAATCTGCAGTTGCTACTTGTCATGTAGAAGCCTTGATGGTGTCCGGCACAGTCAGGACGCTTGTCCTCAGCAATTGGAACATTGCGGGTTGCAGCCTAAGTTCGCCGCTGTAAGGACTACTGTAGGCAGCCAATAGTCAAATATTCAGCGCAACAGCAGTTGCAACAATCGTCGTCATTGTCGCCTGAATCTTCGGAAATCGTGATGCAAAGACATGCGTTGCCCCTACCAATCATGGCTGTAGAGGGGCGACGCCCTCATAGGACCTCAACGTTTCTTAAATCCTTTCTTTCTCTTCCGCATATTCTGATGCACTTTTCGAGCTGGCTTGGCAGATGACGAATCTTCGGGTGCAACTGCAGGAGATGCATCTTTGTCGTTACGAAATACGAGGAACAACAACAAGACCCAGATCGGGGGAATCCAACCGAGCGCGAGAGTGAGACCGGAAAGAAGTCGCCAACGCGCCTTCTTCCTCTGTTTTGCAACGACGGCTGGCAAGAGTAAGGAGCAAACAAGAAATTGCGCCGCCAGCGCTGAATACATGCAGGACAGTATGAGACCGAACGCGGATTGATCGCCGATTTTAGTGACTAGAGTTATGACTTCGGGACTGCTCCAGCTGATCAGCCATAGAAAACCTCCAGCAATTAGCAGTCCGACCGAGACTTTCCACTTCTTGAGGTACAAAATGGCAATTGCAGCCAGAACGTAGTCGCCTGGCCCAGGCATGACGCCTCCAACGGCCTTGAGAAGTTCGAGCAGCTGAAGATAGATCCAGTTAACATTCGCAGCTGTGCTGTGTTTGTTAACGATGGACATGATAAAAGCAATCAGTGGAAGCAGCATTACAATCGCTGTATAAAGCATGGCTGATGCCTTGAAGTAAGGCAGGACATCTGGTAAATGCGATTGCTTCGGTTTTACTCTTGCCACTGGTCGCTCTGAATGACTCTGTTCATTCTACAG
>CAZISK010000725.1:0-4718 GCA_964541355.1 uncultured Candidatus Obscuribacterales bacterium | reverse complement strand
CCTGTCCGTTCGGTTCTTTTCACATAGCAATGCCTGACACAGCGGAGCCAAGATCTCAGGTTTGATTTCGATTTTAATGAGCAGAACTTTTGTTTATAAGTGCTGTTCATGGATTTGGACGTGAAATGATTGGTGCGTCTGATTGTCAGGTCAACTCTCGAAATTCTAAGGTTGGACGAATTTGTCACAACCAATCCCTAGAGTTCCCGCCGACACCACCGGAAGTGGATTCGACTGGAAGGGGGAAAGGGCCATCATCCCTGAGCGAAGAGCAACGAAAGACTTTGAAAACCTTTCAGATCCAGAATGAAGACTCTGACAAGGCGAGAGAGCGCAATATTGACGCGATGAAGTACAGGAGTCTGAAATCCAGTACGATGAATTTTCCAATGCAGCTCTATTTCCAATCAATAGATCAGTCACTTGACGCAGGAACAAAGCGCCTTGAAGAGCGATTGAAAAGCTTAAAGGCGAACTGGAGGGAAACAAACCTGCCACTCCCCAAAAGTGATCACTCAGCTATCTCGTCAAACAACTGCTGTGGAAAACACTGTACTTCTCACCCGATAGATCAGGCAGATCGCAGACCGACACGTCGAGTGCAAGATCTGAAAGTTGCACCGGCTGGTCCACCTTGTACGTGCCGTATTGAAGCACGTCCCACCATGGACGTCCGCAAATTAGGATGCGAATAGAGCAGTCAAAACCATCTGCTTGTTCTACAGGGATGAGATCGACGAATGAAAATTGTCCGCCTGCAGAGCTGCAGGGGATCAGTTCTGGCGCCATTGGAGCCATGGTCTCTTGCTGCTTCGTGGACGATTTGATGGTTGTGATCATCGCGCAACTCACTTTAGCGTCAACGTTAGACAGCGAACGGCATCGTCCACGAAGCCGCAATTTGACTGTGTTGCCAGTGCTGCTCTTAATTGCATCAATCACCATTCGCAGCTTTTCGGATGGCACATTAAGAGTAGCAATTTTTTCTCCCTTCTTATCTATAGTGTGCTCACCTAGGTGGATTGATACTAGCGGCGGCGATGTTTCTTTCGATTTCTCGCCGCCTAAAGCGTCGACCGCAAGCAGGATTATCCGAGGTCGTGTCCGTGAGCCCTCTTCAATCACATCCGACTTCTTTTCGGACATCCGCATGTCGAGAGGAGGATTGATGGTGAATCCCTTTGTCCAGGAAAACTGTAATAACGAGATCGGTGATACCACTTTCTGCGATTCTATCAGATCACACATCAGAACGGACTTGCTGTGAGGCTCTCCAACATTTCGGAATTCAATTTGATTATCACCAGGCTTTACTAACGACGATGGCACGGGAACACAATACCACTGGCGAATACCAGTCAAGTCTTTCTGCCCGCTATGCGCAAACGCCTTCTGATACACGAAGGACTCACGCTGACTTTTGTCTCTTGCCATGAGCGGCAAGAGATCTCCGTCCAGCGCAACTCCATTGACTGAAAGCCGACAACTTTTCAGAGCATCCAGAGAGAACCCTTCAAAAAACGGGTCTATGACAAGCAACCAACTCGATCGTGCAGTATCTTGCTTTTCAGGCACTGAGATGGTCGTCGATACTGCGTCGCGCGGTGTGGCAACTTGCCTGAGTCCATAGAACGACGAAAATGCAACCCACATTGCAATCGCTAGACTGACCCATGAATAAACCATTCGCTGCCCTCCAGAGCTGAACTCTTTTCCGAGGTGGAATACACCGGCGACTGCAAATCCAATCAGAAGAGCGAGAGCTCCGCTTACTGCTGACGGTCCGACTCCCATCATCAATTCGGGTAGCACTGCCATCGGTGGCAGCCTCATTCCCTCGATCACGGTAGAAACCATGGGGGTCGAGAGTACTGCAACTAGCAATCCATTACGCTTCGAACTCTTCCAGATACTAGCTATTCCGAACGCAGCCAGGACAATCACACAAGGCATTATTGGATAGCTATATCGTGCCATACTGATGAATAAACAGTGGACAAAATTGTAGACTACGATAAGCGTAAGCAAGAGCGCTGTGGAAAAGTCTGGAAGAGACTTGGAGCGCCTCGCCCTGGTCCACAATGCAAACACACCAATGTAAGACAACAACAAAAGTACTTCATGCGCATATCGCTGAGCTAACCATGGCACACCCAGGCAACTGTTCTGGTAGTCATTCCATGGCGAATCCAGAAGGCGAACCGGCTTTAACGCTAACATAGTTGCAAATTCGACCGGCTCCTTGAGCGCATTGCCTGCCACTGCCTGCAGGGCCTCACCAAGAGGCATCTTGAATCGCTCCGGATGGGCAACGAGATCGCTGGGCAACACGTCGAAACCAAGATTCGCCGTGTTCAATCCCGTATAAAGATTGTAGACGGCAAACCGATCGATTGTGATTGAAGCCTTTCCGGTTAGTATTTTGTTGCACAACGCCCATGGAGCGAGAAATAGAGCCGCACCACATATGGCGCCAAACAGCCATTTTTTCGAAAACGGATTCTCGATCTTGAGCTTCCAGGCCGCAAGCGAAATCGCACTTATGAGCAACACGGGCAACAGGAGGAACGGCGGACGAGCGAGCGCTAAGAATCCCAGCACTAGCCCAGCGAACAAGCCGGCGCCAAGCTGCTTGGTAACACGGAACTTGTTCTTCGCAAAATACAAGAACAACGTCATCGTCAAGGTTATGCCAAAGCACGCCTGTGTTTCCGTCGACAGACGATTGCTGTTTATCACAAAAGCGGGATAGAAAATTCCAATCAGTGCCGCCACCCGCGCCACCATCGGATTGAATGTCAGCCGGCATGAAACCCACATGAGTCCGACCGTAAGAGCTTGAGTCAGCCACATTGACCATGTCGCGACCAGCCAGTACTGCGGAACCGGCGCTTTGGCAGCTATTGTGTACGCAGCTCCCAACAAGAGCGGAAGCAGCGGTCCACATCGCACAATCCCCTGCGCAGGCTCCAGCTTAGAGACCAGGGATTGCCGCGCCGACTCACTGAATCCCGTCGCACAGTAGGATAGAACCTGACCCAGCGAATCCCAATTGAACACCGAACAACAACCGGCAGTCGTAGTGAGAAAACCAAATCCGTCAAACAAGAGACAGAGATTAGCACCTCTTAAGACAAACAGGTGAAGCGCGGCTACGCCGCAGACCAGTGCACACACGAGCAAAAACTCAACCACCGCAAACACACGCACACCGATATTTACCCGCGCCATTTTCGGTTCGGTCGGCGGGGCAGACTTCATGTTCTCCTCGGAAATATTGCTGCTCAACGGATTCCTGCGGTCTGTCGGCAGTCGAGCCGAAGCACTCGACCTCTATACCTGGGCGAGTATATCAGAGCCGGTCCATGCAGCACCCGTCCATCTTAACCGGTTTCCACCGATCACCCGCGACCCGCCACCTCGAAAACCGCTGTTTGACCAATATCAACAAGCCTAATAATTACGACCCCAAAATGATTAGTGGATGAAATACCTTTCTGCAAAATTAATACGGGGTTTTATTTTGAAGTAAGCATTCACTCCAAGACGTTCAAGTCTGTCTCCTGGAGACCGTTTGCGGAACATGGTGCAATAAGCAGATTCGCCAAGTGGCTGCAAGCGCAGGCGCTAAGCACGTCCGCTACTAACCATTTACATTCTGAAGACGAGCCTTATTAGCGGATCTAATATCTGTTTGAATCTACTAAATGAGATTGTCCGATACTTTCTTTACGAGTTAACAGTGTTCGAGCGCTAGACGGGAAAAGCTCTCAACGTGGTCATGCGCGATCAGGAAGAAGCCCGAATACTTGTCCTCGGAGAAGTCGATTCCGTCTGGCGGTACTGGCATCGCAACGGTGCATTTTCAGGCAATTTTCCGTGGACATTCTTGTCACAAATTCCAGTTACCCTAAGAGACGAATGGTAATTGACTGCGGGTTCAGTATTACGGTCACCAATTAGATTTGTCTGGAATAGGGGCAGAGAGCGCCGGAAAAGCAGTCCACGTAGCTGCTAGTTTGGCGCTCTCGCACTTTTGTATTCTCACTCCGTTGGGTAGCAAGTGGCGGCAGCTCGCCTGCGCCAAGCACTTCACCCACGTACAACGATCTATTAGCTTTGAACCAATCAGCGCAGGCTTATTTCTTTTTCGGAAGAGTCCCCTCGACGCCTTCGACGAACCAGCAAGTGCCATTCTTCTTTCGACCGACCGAGCTTGGTATGAAAGATGGAGCTGTGGAGCCCTGCCCGTTTGGAAAACTGGTTCCAAAGGATGTTCAGACGCAGACTCTCGCGGCAGCCGATGCAATCTAGAAGGGAAAGAAGGTAAAATTTCAGGGACCTCTAATAGAGCGCGATGGCAAGCAGTCCATCTCCGACAACTGTTTGGCGGTGGCAGCAGCACCAGCTGCCAGAACCTACAGGTAAATATCCAAAGCTTTGGATTAATCAATGATCCGAGTCGTTACTCCATGAGATAAAACTTTTCGATTCAATTGAACTTTTATGAGACGAAGAGCGTCTTATTACAGTAAGTACGCATCGCGCTCACCGGAGTATCTGGGGAGATCTACTCCGGTCGCGTGACGCGTCCCGCAAAAAAGTCTCCGGAAATCAGCTTCGTCGTTGAGACAGCTGAAAACGGGAATACGTTTCCCTCTTGAACGTCAAGTTCAAGCTCGCGAGTTTTCTCCGAGTACTGCGCATATCAGTAGACG